>JBDUEH010000117.1:0-6872 GCA_040002555.1 Gemmatimonadales bacterium
CGAGTGAATGGATCACCATGTACTGAACGGGATTGAGATCCTGGAATTCGTCTACGAGGACCGCATCCCATCTAGAGCGCACTTCCTCGGCGACTTCCGCTACGCGCATAAGCTCAGCGGTCTTGAGCACGAGCATGTCGAAGTCGAGGAGATTTCTCTTAATGAGGAAATCGCGGTACGTCTCGTAGAGAATCCGGTCGTTGTGCTTGAGCTCTTCGCCACAGAAACGATGGGCAGAGAATCGGGTGAGCACCTGACGATGCCACTTACGCGGTCCTTCGATTCGGCGGAGAACGAGGAGTTGATAGTCTTCATCGGCTATTCCGAAACCCGGCTCCAATCCAACCTGCTGACCGAACTCGCGTAACAACTCCGCACAGAACGCGTGGATAGTTCCGCGCTTGATGCGCTCGGCTTTTTGTCCGAGATGCTTCTCGAGGCGTGAGGCTATCTCACCCGCTGCCTTGTTGGTGAACGTGAACGCGCAGATGCGTGCCGGATCGAAGCCACGCTTGTCTACAAGGAAACGGATTCGTTCGATAAGGCAGTAGGTCTTTCCTGCACCTGGTCCCGCGAGGACGAGCAACGGCTGCGGCTCTGCTTCGATTGCAGCGCGCTGTGAGTCCGACGGCACCAAGGGCGCCAAGATCATTTCTGGTATGTACCCATCAATTCAGCCTGAGCGAGGATATGGCCTTCCATCGCCTTGAGAAGCTCCGGTTTGGTGGGAGCAGACAGGCCGCTCAACTCCGCGTCGAGCGCGTAAAGCTTGAAGAAATAGCGGTGACGGCCGATCGGCGGACAGGGTCCGCCATATTCCTGCTTTTTCCAGTCGTTCGTGCCATGAATTGTACCGGTCGGAAGACCTGACGTTGTCGCATTCTCGCCCAGCATGGTGGTGCCAGCCGGAATGTTGTGCAGAACCCAATGGACGTACACCATCTTCGGGGCAGCAGGATCGGGCGCGTCGGGATCGTCCACGATCAAGGCGAAACTCTTCGTGGTAGCGGGCGCCCCGGTCCAACTCAGGTCGGGGGAGATGTCATCTCCCATGCAAGTGTACTTCGCGTCAATTCTTCCGCCTTCACTGAAAGCGCTGGAAGAGAGCTTGAGAGATGAGCCGTCTGGCATGTCGATCCTCAGTTGGTAGAAATTCAGGTCTCTGAAAGAAAACTATTCCAATCCAGGCACGGCGTTCGCAGGGCAAACCCTCATGTCACGCGCATTCGTAAATGAAGATGCCGGCCAATGGGGAAATCCTGGCCGACGTTTCGATCTGCCAGATCGAGACGACCCCGGTTTCGATAAGGCGGCGGCCGAGGCGATGCTCGAAGCCGCTCGAGAAGGCGATACTGGAAGTGCAGAAATGGCCACAGGTTACTACTGGGGCGAGCCTCGACTAAAGCCTTTCGTCGCCCGGATACTCGAAAACCTGCGGCTCGAGAATGACGAAAGGATGATTCAGCTAGCCGAGAGATTCCTCCGCTAACTGCGGTCGGCCGGCGGTCAGTCCTGGGTGCCGCGAAATGTCAGCAGCAGCGGGCCGAGCACCCTATCGACGTCATCGAGCGCGTCCTGAGGCAGAATTATCCCTGAAGCCGCAACGTTGTCATCGACCTGTTGCGGCTTGCTCGCTCCGATAATCGCCGATGCGACATTGGGCTCTCGCAGAACCCACGCGAGCGCCAGTTGCGCCATCGAAATTTCCAGGCGCGCCGCAATCGGCTTGAGTTCCTGAACCGCAGAGAGAGTCGCATCGCTCCGCAAGTCGCCGCCGAAAAAAGTGTTCATCTCCGGACTCGTCGCACGTGTACCGGCTGGTGCAGGCTGTCCAGGTTGGTACTTCCCAGTCAATACGCCCTGAGCGAGCGGTGACCAGACGATCTGGCTGATTCCATTCTTCGCGGAGATTGGAATCACGCCTTCTTCCGGCAGACGCCAAAGCATCGAGTACTGCGGCTGGCTGCTGACAAATTTCTCCACACCGGAAATAGCGATAGCATCGGCGATTTCTTCGGCGGTCCATTCGCTGAACCCGATGTAGCGTGCCTTGCCTTGTCGCACGACTGCGCTCAGCGCCTGCATCGTTTCTTCGAGGGGCGTGTGCTTGTCGTAGCGATGACACTGGTACAAATCGACATAATCGGTCTGAAGCCGCTCGAGCGACGCGTCGATCTGCTTCGCCACCTGCGCCGCCGACAACCCGCGATCGGTATCGGTCATTGGGAAGTACAGCTTGGTCGCGAGTATGTACGACGACCGTTCGCGACCTTTCAGTGCGCTTCCGAGGAACGACTCGGCGGCTCCTTTTCCGTAGATGTTTGCGGTGTCGATGAAGTTGATCCCGAGCTCGAACGCGCGTTCGAGACACGCGCGCGCGTTGGAGTCATCGACGCCGAGGCCATATGTCAGCCACGATCCGAGGGAGATTTCCGAGACGTGAAGGTCGCTACTGCCAAGCTGCCGATATTTCATGCTTAAAGGATTTGGGTGGGGTTGTAGGTCTTCCTCGCACAATTCGCGCTAGACGACAGGAAACGACGGTTCTACGTTTGACCCCGCCGCTTGCTGGATATCTACCATCTGGAGGAAACTGATGCGCGCTCTTAAATGGCTAGGCTACATCGTCGGTGTGCTGATCGCTCTAATTGTCGTCGCTGTTGGCACAGTGTACGCTGTCAGCGCGTCGAAGATGGGAAAATCGTACCCGACAACGGTGGAATCAGTGCCGGTTCCGACCGATCCGGCGTCAGTTGAACGCGGAAAGCACCTTGTGGAGGCCGTCGGAAAATGCCAGTCGTGCCACGGTGAGAACTACGCCGGCACGAGGGTGATGGACGCTGCGGTGTTTGCTAAACTCTCCGCCGCCAATCTCACGTCGGGCAAAAACGGCATTGGCGGGAAATTCACGGATGCGGACTACGTCCGTGCCATTCGCCACGGAGTTGGCGTTGATGGCAAGACTCTCCTGTTCATGCCGGCGGAGGCTTACTACTACTTCAATGACACCGACCTCGGTCAGATCATCGCTTATCTGAAAACGCTTCCTGCCGTGGACGCCGCCCCCGCCGTGCGGAGTGTCGGTCCGGTTGGGCGCGCAGTTGGACTGCTTACCCCAATGCCCCTTTTCTCGGCTGCTCGAGCAAGTCATTCGGAACCGCGCCCGGCCGCCGTCACCGAGGGAGTGACGGCAGAGTATGGGGAATATTTGGCAAAGACAGGCGGCTGCACGAGCTGTCACGGAGCGAATCTCTCGGGCGGCGGAAAGATCGACGGAGTGCTGGCGTTGAATCTCACTCCTGGCGGTGAAGTCGGGTCCTGGACTGAAGCGGATTTCATGAAGGCGATCCGGACGGGTGTCACACCTAAGGGAAGAATTCTCAGCGCCGCGATGCCATGGCCATACGCGAAGAACATGACCGACGATGAGATTCGGGCGACATGGATGTACATCCACTCGCTTCCGGCAAAGAAACTCGGCGAAAACTAGAGGTGCATCTCGGCGGTACCGACGACGAGATCGTCGATGCCGCCGTCGCCTGGCCTGTCTCTCGAGTCGGTATTCCCCCGATTGGACCTGACTTGTATCGCCAGGAGCGGTGGCGTGATGAAAGTAGTTGCGAGCACCATCAACGCGACCGCGCTGTAGATCTGTGATGTCAGCGCTCCGGCGGCGAGACCCGTCTGTGCGAAGATGAGTCCGACTTCGCCCCGCGGAATCATGGCAACGCCAATCAGTGACTTGCTTCCCTTGAACCAGAACGGCGAGAATCCGGCAAGGAATTTCCCCAGGACTCCCACCGCGATCAACGCGCCGCCGAGCGCAAGTGCACGCGGGTCGCTGAGTGTGCGGATGTCTACCGCTGCGCCGACACTCACGAAAAAAATCGGGACGAAAAAGTGTCCGATGCTGGTGGTGGTCCTCTCGATCGAGTCGCGTTGAGGAGTGTGGTACAGGACGAGTCCAGCCGAAAACGCGCCGATGATCGTTGCAGACTGCGCGGCATCGGCCAGCCATGCGAGAAGAAAGGCGAAAACGAGTCCGGCAACGCCTAGAGTGCCCGAGGCTTCGACTTTGGCGATCATGCTGAAAATGCGAGGCATGACGATTCCACCGACGACCACCGCGGCAATCACAAATCCAATCGCCAGCGCGGTCGTCGTCGCTACGCCGATCGCCGTGATGGAACCTCCACCCACCAGACCGGCGACAACCGACAGAATCACGAGCCCGACGATGTCGTCCAGAACCGCTGCGCCGAGTACGATTTGTCCTTCCCGGGTATCGAGTTGCCTCAGGTCCGAGAGGGTCCGGGCGGAGATTCCAATTGAGGTCGCGGTAAGAGCGGCGCCTGCGACGATCGAAGGAATTGTGGCAAACCCAAGCGCTTTCGAGACCGCGTATCCCATCCCAAAGGGCAATACGACACCGACCAGCGCGACGGTCATCGCCTCACCGCCAACGCGAAGCAGGGATTTCAGGTCTGTGTGAAGCCCGATCTCAAACAGCAGTACCAGAACGCCGAGCTCGGCCAGGCTTCTCACAACTGGGTCCGCGGGATCGACCACTCCAAGAAGCGACGTCCCCAGGAGAACGCCGGCGATCAGCTCACCGACTACGGCTGGCTGGCCGATTCTCTGAGCAACTGCCCCGAGTGCTTTTGCCGTCGTCAGAAGTACGACGAGGGAAAGCAGAAGGTGGGGAAAAGAATGGTCGTTCAGGCGAAATCCGGTTTCATTATCTACTGGCGTCCTGACATGGACCAGAATCTACATCTGTCGAAATCGATTGGTGGACTGTAGGTCTTATTGAACGGTATTGCAGCCACTATTTTTTTGGTCCTATGCTAACGACTGAACAGCGCACTAAAAAGATTGCCCAGATAGCAGAGCATCCGCCGGCAATCGCGAAAGCCGTGTCGGGGCTCTCCGACGAACAGCTCGACACCCCGTATCGCGATGGTGGATGGACGCCGCGACAGGTGGTACATCATCTCGCAGACTCGCACGCCCACGCGTACATGCGATTCAGGCACACAGTGGGTGAGGATCAGCCGACGATCAAGTCCTACGATCAGGACGTGTGGGCGGCGTGGCCGGATTCGAAGCTCCCCGTGGACTGCTCGTTGAAGCTTCTCGATGGGTTGCATGAGCGCTGGGCCAGCTTTCTCGGAAGTCTTCCCGACAATGCGTGGACGCGAATGGCGATTCATTCCGAGCGAGGCGAAATGACGCTCGATGACTTTCTCGAGATCTATTCTGCTCATGGCGCGAAGCACGTGAAGCAGATTGCTGACTTGAGGGAACGAAACGGCTGGTGAGATAGTCGCAATGCCCGCTTCGTCGCAGGTGCGCGCGGATGATCGCAGACTGGTTCGTTTCTTTACGATCCTCCCGGCGATTCTCGGCGGTATCTCAGCCATCATCGGCACGCTCTGCATTGCCGCGTGGACAGCGCATCAGGAAGATTTTACAAAACTGATCCCGGCCAGCGTGCCGATGTCGCCGCTGAGCGGTGCGTGCTGCATTGCTTTCGGAATTGCTCTGATGCTCGCGCAGGGGAATTCACGTTGGTTTTCGTGGTCGGCCAAGCTGGTCGGCAGTGTCGTGGCGCTCACTTCGCTCATCGTACTCGGCGAGTACCTAGTCGGCCTGAATAGCGGCATCGACACCTTGATCTTCGTGCCGGTAGGTGTCGACATAGCGGGGCATGACAACCGGCGAATGGCGATCAACACCGCGATCGCGTTCCTGTTTCTCGCGACGGGGCTGCTGTTCCTTGCCCATGACAGGCGAACTCGTGGGCTCAAGTCCCAGTTTTTTGCCACGCTTGCGCTGATCGTCGGGTTCATCGCTCTTGTCGGGCACATGTTCGGAGTAAAGGACTTCTACAGCTTTCAACTCCTCTCTGGCATGGCGCTGCTGACGGCAATCACGTTGATGATGCTGGGCTTTGGACTGCTGTTTTCGCAGCTCGACCGTGGCATTCCCGCGTTGGTAGTAGATGATGGTGCGGCTGGCTTTGTTGCGCGGCGGCTGCTGCCGGGCGTCCTGGTGATTCCATTTTTTCTGACAATGCTTCGAGTGGCTGGCGAGGAACGCGGGATGTTCGGCCAGCGACTCGGTGCTTCACTTGGGTCTGTAGCCAACGTCGTGACTTTTCTGCTGTTGATCGCGTGGAGCGCGCGGGTGCTGAGAGAGACAGACCGAAAGCGCGTAGAGCTCTTTCAGCGGGAGCGCGAGGCGAGGGATGCGTCGGAGAAAGCGAGAGAAGAAGCCGAGGCGGCGATGCAGCAGGCGCAGGCCGCGCGCCAGGAAGCGGAGAGTGCAAATGGAGCAAAGAGCGACTTCCTCGCTGTGATGTCTCACGAGCTGCGAACGCCGCTTGCGGCAATTATGGGATACCAGGAGTTACTCGCCGATGGCATTACCGGGCCGGTAACGGAACAGCAGGGCCAACAACTCGGAAGAATTAAAGCGAGTGCGCGACATCTTCTCTCGCTGATTGACGAGATACTTACATTCACTCGACTGGACGCCGGACGCGAGACGGTGCTTGTTGAGCAGATGGACCTGGGAGACTCGATGAATCAGGCCGCGGAGATTGTTGAGCCGCTGGTGACGGCGAAGAAGCTCGAGCTAAAACTGATACCACCGCTACCAGGCGTTACAATCGAGAGTGATCCGACCAAGGTCCGGCAAATTCTCGTGAATCTGCTTTCCAACGCCGTAAAGTTTACGGATTCAGGTGTCGTTACGCTCGAGGGTAAATCGCTAAAGACCGAAGTGCAGCTCATCGTCAGCGATACCGGGATCGGCATTCAGCCGGAGAACTTCCACAGGATATTCGATCCTTTCTGGCAAGTAGAGCA
>JBDUEH010000118.1:0-6868 GCA_040002555.1 Gemmatimonadales bacterium
TAACCGTCGATGTACTCCGGGCTGGTGCGATAACCCCGGGCCATCGTCACTCATTCAGGCAGTCTTCTCCTTGAAGAATTCTTCGATACACCACGTGCTGATCTTTTCGTGCAGCCGTGATCCGCTTGCCCATTCAGTTGGATGCGTCGAAATAGTGGGGAAGCTGCGGTTGTGAATCACGGTCTTGAGGGCGATTAGCACGTGCTCGGGGCTAGTGCCTTCATCACGGAGCTCACTTGTGAACGCACCGACTGCAGCCTTGAGCGCCGCCATAGATTCAGCGCTTCGTGTTGCAGCGTCCTCCACTGCGAGTCGCAAGCGGGCACAATGCTCCTGACTCGGATTAGGAACGTGCAGAGACAACGGCAATCGTTGCGTCTCGTCCATAGAAAATGCTCTGTGCGCAACAAAAAGGCGTCGCCAGAAGCGCCAAGTGCTGTCCTTAGAAACTACTGACAGCTGGAGCGCGGGCTGGTGGGAAGCGTCCGCGCGAAGAATCTCTGATGAATGGTACCCTGCACTCGCCAAAATAGCTCTAACCATTTCAGGGTAGTGACCAACCAAAGATTCGGACCTTGCGCCGATATATCGTCAGATATAATATTGTGGGATGAAAGATATATCGCCAGTGCTATCGGAATGGTCCCGGACGCCGGCGTCACAGGAGAGATCGACAATGAGAGATTCACACTGCGGGCAGGGCTACGGATTCGCGTTCGGGCGACGCCCGGAGAACTTCGGATTCGACGCGGGGGCGTTCTGGGGCGGACGCGGGAGATCGCGGGGCGGGCCGTTCGGCGGAGGGAGGATGTTCGACCAGGGACACCTCAAGTTCGTGATCCTTGGCCTGCTGGCTGAGAAGCCGAGGCATGGGTACGAGATCATCAAGGAAATCGAGGATAAGTTCGGGGGGATGTACTCACCGAGCCCGGGCACGGTATACCCGACCCTGACGATGCTCGAAGACCTCGGCTTCGCCAAGGTTACGCCCGAAGAGAACGGAAAGAAGGTCTACGAGATCACAGAAGAAGGGCGCGCGCATCTGGCGGAAAATAAGCCGTTGATGGACGACATCTTCGCCAAGATCTCGGAGTTCGCGCAGAACGTGTTCGGCGAGCCGATGATGGAAGTGCACCGCGGATTCAAGAACATCGGTCGCGCGATTTACGCGAAGAACACGTCGCGAACGCCCGAGCAGGTTAAGAAGATCGTCGACATTCTTCAGCGGGCTGCCGGCGAGATCGAAACGGTCTGAGCGAATCGCTGGTCATTCCTTGCTTCCGCAACAGGAAAGCATAACTGCCATCAACAACGATGGCAGCTACGATCTCCAGGACAGGGTTCAACGAACCGCGATGTGAATCTCCACGATTCCCGGCTTCGCATCGTCGTACCGCTCGAAGTCAGTCGTAAATGCGCGCTTGAGCGTAGTATCGGCCGCAAAGTATTTCCAGACCGCCCCCCACCCGTCGATGACTGCCTTGGGCATCTCACCTGTTGCGGTGAAGATGAGGTATTCCTGGGCGAGCACGACGATCCCCGCCATTCCTTCGGGAACATTGTCTACGTCACCAACTTCAGCGCCAACAATCAGGGAATACGGGCCATTCGCGTCGCCTTGATACCGCGTATATGCGCCGAGCTTGATGCCGGATTCCTTCTGGCCTGAAATACGGTCCGTGAGATTCTCCCTGTATATGCGTTCCCACACGCCGGGAATCTTTGCCCTCGCCGGATCCATCTCTTCCTGATTCGTCGTGCGAACCTCCACGCCGACGATGTATTTCCCGTAGAGGCTGACGAGCCTCGGCTCGGAGATAATTGGCTGCGGAACGTCGGCTTCAGGACTTGTCGCCGGGCGGTCTGCCTCAGTCACGCGAATACCGGCGGGCGACGATCCTTCCACGGACGCGCTTCTTCGAGCTGGCCTGCAAGGTTGAACAAGGTCGCTTCATCCGCGTATCTGCCGACAATCTGAATTCCCACAGGCAAGTTCTCCGAGTTCCAATAGAGAGGCACCGACATCGCCGGCTGTCCGGTGACATTGAACATTGGCGTATAAGGAATGAAATCGAAAATCTTCTCCGCTGCTTTCTCGAGCGCACCGAGTTTCCTCAACGCGCGACCCGCACCGAGACGTCCAAGCAGTGCCAGGGTTCTCTTCTCACTTGCCGGTGGCTGAAGCTCGCCTGTACGAACCGGCGGCTTCGCGATCGTCGGGGTCAGAAGCACGTCCACGCTTTCAAAATATTGCCCGATCTGCCGAGCTGCACGTCTCAGAAAGTGTTCGCTCTCGACGAACTCGCCTGCCGTTATCGTCGCGCCAAGCAAGTGAAGTCCCCACGTCGCGACCTCGACGTCGGCACGGGTCGCCGCGCGACCAATGAGCCCCTTCGCTTCGTTCAGGGCAGCATTCATCTCGCCGCAAATCATTATCAGGAATGCACGATTGAATGCCTCTCGATCGATCGGCGGAGCCGACTCGACGACATCGTGTCCCAGTGACTCGAGAAGTTTTGCCGTTTCCAGTACCGCCGCAACGCAGTCCGCATGGACGGTATGACCGACGAGCGGATTCGTCGTGAATGCTACGCGAAGTTTCCGCGGCTTCGTACCCACTTCGGCGAGAAATGGTCTTGCCGGTGGCACTGCCCAGTACGGCGCGCCGGCATCCGGGCCGGAGATAGCGTCGAGCATCGCGGCCGAGTCGCGGACGGAACGCGTGAGACAATGCTCGATGGATGCGCCCTGCCATACCTCGCCGTTGATCGGACCAGTCGGCACTCGACCGCGTGTTGGCTTGAGACCAAACAGTCCGCAGCAGGACGCTGGAACACGAATCGATCCGCCGCCGTCGCTGGCGCTTGCCCACGGGACCATGCCACTCGCAACCGCGGCCGCCGAGCCGCCCGATGAGCCACCGGTGGTTCGTCCCAGATCCCATGGGTTGAGCGATGGTCCATGCAACTCGGGCTCGGTGTATGGAGAGAGGCCGAACTCGGGAGTGTTCGTTTTGCCAACGACGATCACACCCGACCGGCGGAACCGCGCGACAGTCTCTGTATCGTGTGGCGGCGTCCAGTCCTTGAAGAGCCGGCTTCCTGAGGTGAGCGGTTCTCCCGCATACCACGAAGAAAGATCTTTCAGGAGAAACGGCACGCCTTTGAACGGACCGTCAGCGAGTGTGCCGTCAGCTTCTCTCAGCGCGGCATCGTACATCTTGTGGATGACGGCATTGAGCTTCGGGTTCAGCGCTTCGATACGCTCTATAGTCGACTGAACGAGCTCCCTCGGCGACACCTCTCCGGCGCGAACGAGTGAAGCGAGCGAAATAGCGTCGTGCGAAGAAAAGTCGTCCATCGGCTGGAGATGTTGTGGAGTTACTGCGAGCACGCTTCGCGAGCTCGCGGCCGCGAGACAATCCTGCGTCTACAACGTCATCCAGCGCAACTCAATCGTGTTTTCGAAGCGTTACCCTGCCATTGCCGGTGTTAAATCGAATCCGCCGTCCCCCGCCACCGATCGTGCCCTGAATTCTGCGTGAGTTCCAATGGGCCGGAATCTCGAACGCGAAATCCGTGTTGAAATTGTTGTACGGCACATTGGATTCGATATTCGCGGACAGATTGGCCGGTGCGGTAACGACGATCGAGCCATTGCCGGTGTTGAAATCCATATCTCCGCCGCCGGCAAGCGACGCCATGTCGACGTCGATGCGTCCGTTACCTGTGTTCGCCTCTACCGGACCTTTCGTCGTCGAAACTCTGATGCCACCGTTCCCGCTGTGTGCCTTCACGGGCCCGCCCGCGTGATCGACTCTGATGTCGCCGTTGCCAGACGCCGCGAGCACGCTGCCGCTTGCTCCATCAACGGTGACTTCGCCATTTCCCGACGTCGCCTCGAGGTCGCCGCCCACTCCGCGAACCGATACCTGGCCGTTGCCAGTCGCCGCGACGAGATTCACTCCGCGTGGAATTTCCACAATGAAGTCGGCATCGCCTTCGTTTGAGTTCCACCCGCGCCCCGAGTTCGAGCGTGAGCTGTACCCATCCTCATCGCACCGCCTGGTCCGCTCCCAGATTGCGCAGACCGTCACGTTCGCGCCGTCGCGCTTCACCTCGAAGGTGATCTCACCCGTCTGCCGCATTCGGTATCGACGTGTCGCCGTGACTATGACATCCCTGCCAGTCGCTTCCTTGACCTGGACGTCACCCTTCATGGTGCGCACCCGAAGCCATGAGCCACCCGGGACCTGCCCGTTGAAGACTTCGGTCCGCCCTTCATTCGTCTGGGCGCCCGCAAGGGCGGCGGGAAGTGCGAGAAACATCACGGCGCGAAAGAGCATCGAGGTATCCCCTGAATGGTGATTGGTAAGACCGGTTCGACATTCAGGCCTACGGTTTGGTTTGAACCGGGTTTCGTAACGGTGTAGACTTGGCTATGACGAAACCGTTGGCTCTACGGCCTAAGGCGCGCCCAATTCGGGTTATGGCGTGGCCGGCGTTCGCCAATCGTCTGGAAAATCCATACAACGCTCTTCTCTACTCGGCACTCCGGGATCTCGACGTCGAAGTCGTCGAGTTTTCCGTGCAGAGGCTGTTATTCGGACCTCGCGCCGATATTCTGCACATTCACTGGGCGCCGACCAATAGAATTCGCGGGGCGAAGCGTGCCGTCGTAAAGCGCACTTCCGCAGAAATGCTCTGGCTCCTGTCTCTGGCGCGGCGACGAGGAATGAAAGTCGTCTGGACGGCTCACAATGTGACTGCCCACGACAAGCGCGAGCACCCGGATCTGGAGAAGAAATACTGGCCGATGGTCGCCGACCGCTTGAGCGCTGTAATCAGCCTCAGCAAGTCTGGAACGGAGGTCCTTCGAGATCGGCATCCTCCGCTTGCAACGGTACCCGCATTCGTTAGCCGGCATGGAAGTTATCGGGGTGCGTACCCTCGAGATCTCAGCCCTGAGAAGGCCCGCACGGCTCTCGGAATTCCAACTGACGCAAAAGTTCTGTCATTTGTCGGCCAGGTGCGGCCATACAAGAACCTGCCCGCGCTGCTTCGCGCATTTTCGAAGGTCGACGATCCCAACGCCGTGCTGTTGATCGCAGGCAAGCTGAAACTTTACGAGCACTCCGCGGAATTCGAAGACCTGGTTGCCCGCGACGCCCGCGTCAAAGTGTTTCGCGAATTCGTCCCCGCGGACAAGCTGCAACTTTATCTCAATGCGGCGGATCTTGTGGTGTTGCCGTTCCGCGAAACGCTGAACTCAGGGAGCGCGATTCTCGGATTGTCATTCGACCGACCGGTTCTCGTTCCCGGTCACGTTTCGCTTGTCGAATTGGCGCGTGAGATCGGAGGTGACTGGATCATGACATATGACGGCGAGCTCACGCCGGACATTCTCATCCGTTCACTCGATCGATCACTTTCAATGCGCGGTGCCACTGCGCCGCTTGAATCTCTCGAGTGGCCACTCATCGCGCGACAGACGCGCGACATCTATCGTTCTCTCCTGGGATAACCACGGGAATCATTGACATGGAGAAGCGCGATTAACAACCGACTGCGAAGAGTCACGCTGCCGCTGGTATTTTCCGTTCTGGTGCTCGCGCTCATCGGACGCACTTCGTCGATCGTTGACTCGCGCGACAATTGGCCGCTGCCTGGAACCAGCCTCGGTCTTCCAGTGTCGTACGTCGCGATGTCTCCCATCTCGCGACTGCTCGACGCTCTCAGTCTTCTTTCGATTCCGCAGACGATCTGGCTCTTTGTCGGGGTCACGCTGGTTGTCATCGGCACAACCATCGCGACCCGAGGGCGCAGCACACGTCGCCTTGCGGTAAGGGTTGCGGTTGGAATCGGTCTGGTGATCGGCGCCGTCGCAATTCTCGAATCATCGGTGATTTTCATTCCACGCCCGATGGCGAATCTCCGCGTTGAAGATTCTGAAACGTTGCGGATCGACTTTCACAGTCACACGAACGCGTCGAAGGACGCCAATCAACGTTTCACACCCGAAGACAATCGCGAGTGGCATAGGGCGGGTGGGTTCGATGTCGCGTACATCTCGGATCACGTGCGGTTCGCGGGGGCAGCCGACGCGATGAAGAAGAATCCAGCGAAGGCTGGCGACAGTCTTACAGTGCTCAGCGCAGTCGAAGGTCGATACCACAAAATTCTATCGACTGTGATGTTGCGGCTCGTCCAGGCAGACACCGCCGTTCTCGACGGAAAAGGTCATCTGCATGAAGGCACAACTTCAATCGGAACAACGCCCGTTACCATCGTCGCAATTCCCAACGGCAACATCGACTCGGTTACGGCAGAGAGTCTTGACAGCCTGCCGCATTTTGTCGGCATGGAATTGGTCGATGCCGCGCCGCGAGGCCTCGGTCAGCTCGACAGGGAAGAAAACAAGATCCGGCGCATCGCGAGCGACAGACACCTGATGCTCGTGTCGTCATCGAACAACCATGGCTGGGGACGGACGGTTGCAGCGTGGAATCTGATGACGATTCCGGGATGGCGCTCGCTTCGGCCAGACTCGCTCGCAGTGTTAATCGAACAGCCATTCCGTACACAACAGACGAACGCAGTAACGATCGTGAAGCGACTCCGTCCGCGGAATCACGGTTTGTCGCTGCCGTTTACGCTTCCAGTCATGTTATATCAGACGATCGGCAGCCTCACGTTTGTCGAGCGAGGCGTATGGCTGTTGTGGATCTGGGCGATCGCACTGGCGCAACCGCTATTGAAGCGAACGAAGGTGGCCTAACCACAACGTCGAAGGATGCGCCTCGGACTATACGCGGACGGAAAGAGCTTGTTCGCCTGACGAGCCAGGGGACGAGCCTTCGAGCATTTCC
>JBDUEH010000119.1:0-6866 GCA_040002555.1 Gemmatimonadales bacterium
CGTCATTCGTGGTGAGAGCCTCGCAACAACGGAGCGCCTTAGAGCCGCACCCGGCGGCATGGAGAAACAATGGAGAGAAACAAATTCAAGACTGCGCAAGCTTACGCGACCAGCCTCGCGACTCGCCTGCGTAACGCTGCGGCGCGACTTGGCCGGCACGTCCCAACTATACTGCTGGCGATCAGCTGCGTCGCGATCGCACTGCTCACACGCCACACGCATGAGCTTCGGGTAAGCTTCCTCGATCATCGCCGCCGCGAGACCGAGGCAACCCGCGGCGATTATCTGCCGACGTTCGTCGCAAGAACAACGACAGGAGACAGTGTGGTCATCGGCAAGCTCGATGATTCGACCGCCCGGCAGGTCGTCTTCATCATGACTTCGACCTGTCCCTACTGCCGAAAAACTATTCCGTCATGGCGTCGCATTGCATCGCGCCTCAGTGGCAGCCCTACGCATAACATTGCCGTCCTGGCACTGACACCTGATTCGGCTCGGAACGCAAAATGGTTCGGTGATTTCGAGAAATTCGCATTTCCCCTGGTAATTTTTCCAGACCGGAAGCTCGTCGCGCTGTCTCGCGCGACAGTCGTGCCTCAGACGCTGGTGCTAAACTCCGACGGCAGGGTTCTTTATTCGAAAACCGGCGAGATCACATCGAAGTTGATGGAAGACTCGGTAGTCAGCGAGGCACTCCGACAGGTTGCTTCACCGATCACTACAGGAAATAAGACAAGACCACCTTCTATAAACGGCGGCGCTAGACCAGCGTCCTGACATTCGCCGCGACTGCGCGCATATTATCGAGAGTTAGCAACGGAGATGCGCAACGTGAAAACTGTAAGTTGATCGTGCAGCGCTTTCGAATTGAAGGTGCAGCTCTTGTCGCGGTGCTCGTGTGCACGACGGCGATGATGCCGGCGAGAGCGTACTCCCAGGAAGGGTCGGCCGGGGAGGCTCGAATAACCGGCCGCGTTGTCGACGTCAGCGGCAATCGTCCACTTGCAGGTGTCAGCGTAATACTCGAAGGAACGCGTGCAGGTTCAACGACCGACAGCACTGGGTTCTTCCAAATAAACCGCGCGCCGGCAGGATCCCAGATTCTGCGCGCGCAACGCATCGGCTACGCCCCAACGCGCATCGAGATCGTCATTCCCGCGACCGGTCAGGTTAAGCGAGATATCGTGATGGCAAAGCATGCCCTCGAGCTGAGCGGTGTCACGGTCACGGCAGATCCCGTAGGCCGCGCTCGCGGAGAGCTCGGCACCGCGAGCGTGATCGAACACGAAGCGATAAAAAATCAAACAGCAGCGAGCCTTTCAGGAATTCTGGAGCTGCTTCCAGGCGTGCCACTCCAGGCTCCCGGTCTCGACAACGTTCAGCAGGTGTCACTTCGTTCGGTTCCAATCTCTGGCGGCGTGTCAGGATCCGGCGATCGGTCGGCACAGCAGCTCGCAGCGTTCGGAACACTGTTGATTCTGGATGGCGTCCCGTTGTCGAATAACGCAAACCTTCAATCAGCCGGATCGGGCTCGCGGCTTGGTTTCAGCAGCGCGGCCGGCGGCGGCATTGACCTTCGCAGAATTCCTGCATCAACCATCGAGCGGGTTGAAGTTATCCGGGGTATCCCGTCGGCCAGGTTCGGCGATCTTACGCAAGGCGCAATACTGATCGACACGAGAGCCGGAATTATCGCACCCGAAGCGTCCATTCGCGTTGATGCGCAGACAACCGAAGCGAGCATTGTTGCGGGAACACGGCTTGGTCAACACCAGACGAGCAGCATTACGACTGATATAGCGCGGACCAGGGCTCCAAGTGGAACGCGCGACGACGAAGCAACCCGGGTGTCGGGCCAACTCGCTCATCGAGCTACGTTCGGGCACACTAGCGCCCCGCCCTCGCTCGACGCGGGCATCGGCGATGCACGGCTCGTTCTCGACACAAGGGCAGACTATTCCCAGTTGCTCGATATCCGTCCGGAACAAGCGACGCTCCCGGGTACGGAATCAAGATCCCGAGATTCGGGTCTTCGCATTTCCGAGCGCGCCCGACTCCGGATCGGAACGGGATCACGGCTCGAAATCACCACAGCATTTGACGACGGCAACCAGAAATCATTCGCACGCGAGAACCTGCTACGGCCTACTACTCCGGTTACAAACCGAACCACGCCGGGCGTGCAGACTGGCCGCTACGTCGCCGGCATTTACAACGCAAGAATCAACATCGATGGAAAGCCTCAGCTCTTCTACACTCGCGCGGAGCTCACCAATCCGACCGAGATGCTCGGCTTCTCGCACGAAATTCGTCTCGGTACGGAATTGCGCCGGGAAGTAAACCGGGGGGCTGGGTACCAGTTCGATATCGAGTTTCCGCCAGAAGACCTGTTTAACGGCGCGCGCGGCTTTGCTCGTCCGCGTTCATTTTCCAGTATTCCCGCTGTTGCGACCAGCGCCTTTTATGTCGACGACAAGCTTTCGCGCTCTTTCGCCGGTCAGATGCTGCTCAACATTCAGGCGGGAATTCGCGCGGATGTGCTTCATCGTAATCGTACCTGGCTGTCAAGCTCACGCGATGCTGTCGTGCAGCCGAGGCTTAATGTGGAGCTCGCGCCACGACCCTGGCTGCGCTTTCGCGGGGGAATCGGCCGCGTTGCGAAACTTCCCTCGCTCGATGATCTCTATCCCGCTCTTCAATACTACGACGTCATCAACGTCAACTATTTTGCAAATAATGCGGCGGAGCGCCTCGCTGTTCTCACGACATCGACTTTCGACCCGTCGAATCCCGCTCTGCGCTACACGATTTCGGATAAGGCTGAAGCCGGAGTCGAGATGGGATTTGGACGCGGAGGCAACTTGAGCTTTGTCGCCTTCAGCGAAAAATTGACCGGTGGAGTTGGAATCGAGGCGGAGCCAACGTTCCTTCTACGCGAGCACTTCACGCTGACTAACACGGTGCCGGGATCAGGCAGGCCTCCCGTCATTGTCGGGCCGCCAAGCTCGGTCGATTCGGTGCCCGTGTTAATCGACCGGCGCGCCAACAACCTCAATCAGACAAGTACGGGCGTCGAGATAACCGCCGGTCTGCCTGAGATAACGCCAATCCGGACCCGGTTCGAATTCCAGAGCGCCCTGGTCAGAACTCGCCTCACCAAGCAGGGCATCGAGTTCTCCAGCGATTTCGATGCATTCCAGATCTCCCAGAATCAGCTCGTCTCGCCGTATTACAATCCCATTATTCGCACTGGGCAACGATTGCTATTGACCAGTCGAGTAATCCACCAGCAACCGGCGGTCGGGCTTGTACTGACGGGAACTGTGCAGTACACGCTGGGAGACAAAGTGCAGAATATTGGGCCGACGGATTCCCTCGCTTTCATTGGTTATATCACGAGAGGAGGATCTCTTGTACCGGTGAGCGCCCCGGATAAAGGGCTTCCGCAATTTTTTGGGATTCGCACTCCGAGACGCGATGTTCTCGCCGCCGGGCAGAGGATCGCGAACGACTGGCTATTCAGTTTCCAGGCAGCGAAAACGCTACCACTCGATGGGCGCCTCTCGTTTTATGCGTTCAATGCGTTCGACAAGATCGGAAAGTTCGGAGGCAACGGCACTGCGCCGAACTTCTATCAGTCCGCCCGATTCGGGCTGGAAGTCACGATGCCGCTCGAGTCGCTGTTCGCATGGCGTTGAGACTCGCTTTAAACGTTGGCATCACGTTCGGCTTGGTTGTTGGAGCGGTCACGGTTAGCGCGCAACAGCTTGGCGTGTCACCGGGTAACGATGTCCCCTCGTGGCTTCAAACATGGAGTCCCCTGGTAATCGATGGGAACCTGCCCAGGGTGCTGCCGAGCGCATCGGCAGCATTGCCGTCGCTGTTAATGCCCGCTCCGAAAACTGGATTGTTCTGGAGCGCCGCCAATCCCGCTGCGATTCCGTGGGATATCGATGACAGTCGTGTTGACATGGCTGCGGCCCACTCGAGTCAGGCCGGAACTTTTCGGAGGCCGCTTGACCCGGAGGGAGCGCAACTCTCTCAGGTGTCAGGAAGTGGATGGCAACCTGTGGGAAAAAGAGGCGCGTTGGTCGGCCGCGCGGTCTTCGACCGTAACACCGATAACGGCGGGACGCGAAGCGACATTCTTGATCCGTATGGCTCGAGTCCGTTCGTAGTAGCCGATACTACAACTTCAGTCGTTCGGCAAACCCGTGCGCGTCTTGAGGGCGCCGGCGGATGGCGACTCGGAAACTGGGGCGCAGGTCTCGCTCTCGGATACGATACGCGAAATTCGGCTACCGCAGCTGCACCATTCGCACGCCGCAATCGCGCTGTCCAGGCTGGCGCAACGGTCGGCATTCTGCGTTCGTTCAGAAATGACCGGCTCGAGGCAGGCGCTTCGGGAAACTGGAACGGCGGCAAGGAATCGATCGCCCTGTTCGAGTATGCGCAGGAGGGTTTTCTCTATCTCTTGCAAGGGTACCGGGAGATAATTCCAAGCCAGATCGACGTTATTTACAACCGAAGGATGCTCAACGATTCGCGCTCGGGCCGCCTGAGCATTGGCGGCAAGACCGGCGCACTTCGCTGGGTTGCGTACGGAGGCGCTGGGCACTTTCGCCAGAGGCTAACCAGTATAGGGCAGGACAATGCTCCGACCGATGAATGGGCTACCACAAGTGGGACTGGTGGCATAAGTCTGCAGACCAACGTGATCGGTGGGCGTGGTCTCCTCACAGCTGAAGCTTCCGCAACTTCTCTCACGGGGTCTGCAACTCAGGTACTGCCTTCGCGAAGGGGCCTCGATGCGGAGGAACGTGTCGCTCGGGCGCGCGCAGAAATCCGGGTTCCGCCACGTGGAGACGGATGGTCGGCAGTGGTGAGCGCCGCAATTCAAAGCGATCATCGACTTCGCTCTGATACGGCCGCGAAGGTGTCAACGACGGTAGATGGGATCACTCCATCTGTATCGGTCGAGATTGGACGTCATCTGTCGAAGGAAGTGTCGCTGATGGGTGGTTATGCCATCGCCAGATATTCCGCTAGCGGCTCGGTGCCTTCACCGTTATCGCGGGGCGATATCTACAAGACATTTTTCGCCCCCGAACTGGCGATTGAAACCTCAGCTTCGACGTCTCAGGCAGGTTCAGCGGCGATACGGTGGAATCATACCGGTAGGGCTGCGTTCTGGATCGCGGGACGATACGAGCGCCTCACTCCCGCCGGAGTCAATTCAACATTTCGACCACCGGGTTATCGGAGTGCTGGCAGCTTGTGGGTCGGAGTTACACTTGCGGACGGCACCTGATCTGAACTTTACCAGGGATCAGGAAGAAAATCTCTCCAGCACCTGAGCCTCGAGCGCATGTCTCAGCGGCTCGAGCTCGATTTTCTCCAGGACGTCGGCAGCGAACGCGTAAGTAAGCAGACGCCGCGCCTGCGACGGACTGATCCCTCGGCTCTTCATATAGAAAAGCGCAGTTTCGTCCAGACGCCCGACGGTTGCACCATGCGTGCATTTCACGTCGTCTGCATATATCTCCAGCTGCGGCTTCGTATCGATCCGCGCCTCGGCCGAAAGCAGAAGGTTGTTGTTGCTCTGCTTTCCATCCGTCTTCTGCGCTTCGGGATGAACGTAGACCTTCCCGTTGAACACGCCGTGCGAGCGTCCGTCAAGAATTCCCTTATATAGCTCATGGCTCGGGCAATTCGGCGCGACGTGCTCGATGCGCGTCTGATGATCGACGTGCTGGTTGCCGTCAACCATATAGAGCCCGTTCATCACCGCTTCAGCTGCATCACCGGCAAGGGTCGTATAGACGTTCGTGCGCGAAAGCGCGGCACCAGTTGCAAATGAGAACGACTCGTACCGGCTGTCGCGCGCCTGATGCGCCTGGAGCGTTCCAACGTGGAATGCGTTCTGACTCTCACGCTGAAGCTTGTAATGACTGAGACGCGCTCCATCAGCGACGAACACTTCAGTCACGGCATTCGTCAGGTACACATCGGCACCGAGCGACACATAGCTCTCGATCACCGTCGCCTGCGAATGACGCTCGGCGAAAATGAGATTGTGCGTATACGTCGCCGCGCCTTCGGCGCCTGGGTCCGACACGAACACGAGGTGGATCGGTTTTTCTGTTACGCTATCTGCCGCAAGACGAATCACTGCGCCGTCCGTCGCGTTGGCGGTGTTGAGCGCGGTGAAGCTCCCGCTTTCGGGAGTCGCCAGCTTCGCGAAATGTCTCTTGATGACCTCGCTGTCTTTTTCGATTTCCGACGCGAGCGTGGTAATCGTCAAGCCGCTCGGAAGTGAGCCGGCTTCTGGCTGACTCGAGAGGCGGCCGTTCACGAACACGAGCGTAACCCAATCCTGGCCGTAGCCGATTCTGGTGAGCGCGTCGGGCGAAACTGAAGCACCGACTTTGGGCGTACCGAACTTCCGGTTCGAGATTGGCGCCACATTGGTGAAGTGCCAATCCTCGTTCTTCATCGTCGGATAGCCCGTCGATTCGAACGTCGCCAACGCAGAACGGCGAAGCTCAGAGAGCCAGGCAGGTTCTACAGCAATTTTTTCAGGATGAAGCACCTGGGTTCCAGCTTCGGTCACGCGGCTGCCCCGGGAATCCAGTCGTAGCCGCGCTCTTCGAGCTCGAGCGCCAACTCTTTTCCGCCCGACTTCACGATTCGTCCCTGCGCAAGCACATGCACCTGATCGGGAACGATGTAGTTCAAGAGCCGCTGGTAGTGAGTAACAACAATCGTCGCGTTATCGGGACGACGAAGAGCGTTGACGCCATTCGACACAACCTTGAGCGCATCGATGTCGAGACCGGAATCCGTTTCATCGAGAATCGCGAGTC
>JBDUEH010000120.1:0-6859 GCA_040002555.1 Gemmatimonadales bacterium
TCAGGAAGATCCGGAACCAATTGTTGCCGCAAGGACTTCGCCGACGAACATCGGACTGCAGATGATGGCAACCGTCTCGGCGCGCGACATGGGATTCATCACGCTGGAATCCATGATCGAGCGATTGGAGAGAGTCTTTCGCTCGCTCGAAAGAATGCGTCGCTACAAGGGTCACTTCTATAACTGGTATGACCTGGGCGATCTGCACGTTCTGGAGCCGGCGTACATCTCGACGGTAGACAGCGGCAACTTTGCGGGGCACCTCATTGCACTGAAGCAGGGCTGCCTGCAGGCGACGCGCGAGGCCTCGTGTACTGCGGACCAGTCAATGCGGCTGCGTGCCATCAGCGAGCGTGCACGCGCGTACGCGCTCGAGATGGATTTCAAATTCCTATATGACGAGAAGCGTAAACTATTCTCGATCGGATTTCAGCCTGCGGCGAATGAACTGGATAATTCCTATTACGATTTGCTCGCGTCGGAATCGCGCCTGTCGTCGTTCATGGCGATCGCGAAAGACGATGTGCCTGTTGACCATTGGTTCAGGCTTGGACGAACACTTACAGCGGCCGGGGGAACACGAACGCTCATCTCGTGGAGCGGGAGCATGTTCGAGTATCTGATGCCCGCGCTCGTGTTGCGAACGTTCCCGTCCACACTGCTCAGCCAGACGCATATCGGAGCTGTACGCCGTCACATTGCATACGGAGCCGAGCGAGGGATTCCGTGGGGAATCTCAGAATCGGCGTACAATGTCCGTGATCGCGCACTTACCTATCAGTACCGTGCGTTCGGTGTTCCTGAGCTTGCCCTGAAGCGCGGATTGAGCCGCGAGCTTGTCGTTGCCCCATACGCGACAGTATTGGCCCTGATGGTCGAGCCGCATCAGTCGATTCGAAATCTCGCGTTGCTCGAGGCTGAGGGTGCACTGGGGCCGTATGGTTTCCGCGACGCAATCGACTACACGCGACCGGTTCCCGGATCCAGGAAAGCCGTGGTCGGTGCGTACATGGCGCATCACATCGGAATGAGTCTCGTCGCGCTCGACAACGCCCTGCATGGAAATGTGTGGCAGCTCCGCTTCCACGCTGATCCGGTAGTTCGATCGGCCGAGCTGATCCTTCAGGAGAGAATTCCGCGGCGTCTCGTACTGCAGGACGTACAGTCACAGGAAGACGTGATGATGCGCGTTCCCACCGAGACAGACAAGCCGGCAGTCCGCGAGCTCGACACAGCGAATACCGCTCAGCCAAGAGTGGCGCTACTCGGCAACGTGCCGTACACGACGATTGTCAGCAACGCTGGTAGCGGCGTCAGCCGTTACGGAGATCTTGCGATCAACCGATGGCGAGCAGATGGAACGCGGGACGATTACGGGCAGTGGTGCTATCTGCGAGACGTTACGACCGGCGACATCTGGTCTGCTGCACATCAGCCGGTTTGCGCCAAACCGCAATGGTATCGCGTTTTGTTCGCCAGCGATCGCGCGACGTTCCACCGCCGCGATGGAGACATCGAAACGATGATGGAGATCGTCGTCGCTCCAGGGGAGGCGGCCGAGGTGCGAAAGATCATCGTCTCGAATCATTCTCAGGTGACACGTGAGATAGAGCTCACGAGTTATATGGAAGTCGTAATCGCCGGCATCGACAGCGATCGCGCGCACCCGGCGTTTGGAAATCTTTTCGTCCAGACAGAATGGCTGCCGGAAAGCGCTGCGCTTCTCGCAATGCGGCGTCCTCGATCAGCGACCGACAAGCCGACATGGTGTGGGCATGTGATCGCCATCCGCTCGACCTCGCAAGCGGACCTGGCACAAGGCGCGTCTCGGGCGACCACGGTGAGTTGCGAGACAGATCGCGCAAGATTCATTGGGCGGGGAAGGTCATCGCGCGACCCGCTGGCGATGGATGCGGCTGGCGATCTATCAGGCTCAACGGGAGCGGTGCTTGATCCGGTGTTCGCACTGAGGACGACTGTATCAATTGCACCAGGCGGATCGGCGGAGGTGACGTTCACGACCTTCATGGCAGAGGATCGCGAGCACGCAGTTCAAATCGCCGACCTCTATCATGACGCATACAGCGCGCGTCGTGCGCTCGACCTGTCATGGGCACATGCACAAGCGGAGCTGAGAGAGCTAGGCATCACTCCAGCGGATGCCGCTCTCTATCAAGAGCTTGCTGGGCACCTGCTCTACGCGCATCCCGGGTTTAAGGGTCTTGCTGCGAAGGGGGACGACAACAAACGGGGCCAGTCCGACCTGTGGGGGATGGGAATCTCGGGTGACCTGCCGATTTTGCTGGCGACTCTCGAATCAGGTGATGGCTTGCCGAGTGTGCGGCAGCTTTTGAAAGTCCATCACTATTGGCGGATGAAGGGGATTCTCTGCGATCTCGTGATTCTAAACGAGCACCCGCCAACATATCTGCAGGAGCTGAATGATGAACTCCTCTCGATTGTAATGGCCTCGAGCGAATCAGGACTTCTCGATCGGCCCGGCGGTGTGTTCATCCGTCGCACCGATATCCTGAAGCCGGAAGACATGAAGCTTCTGCATTCGATCGCGCGAATTCAGGTAGACTGCGACGGTCTGGGCCTGGGAAATTTTCTCGAGTTTCCAAACGTCGAAGACCTGGAACTCGCAACAGAGCAGTTAACGGCCGTTAGCGCAGCCGCAGAACAGATCCTCGTCGACGCGACTGAAACGACCGAGGTCGCTGAAGGTGCTGACGCGGAAGAGACGCAGAGCATGCAAACGCCGGGCGTCGACATGTCTCTGGCAAGAGAGAACTTCGAAGGCGACATGGCGCGAGGCCTCGCGCACTTCAACGGAATTGGTGGGTTCAACTCTGAGCATGAATACGAGATACACCTGGATAAGGGAAGCATTCCCCCAGCGCCGTGGGTGAACGTCATAGGCAATACGGCCGGTGGTTTTATCGTCAGTGAAACCGGCGCGGGCGTTAGCTGGGCGGCCAACAGCTATTTCTATCGTCTCACGCCATGGCAGAACGATCCGGTCAGAGATCCGGCCGGTGAATGCCTCTATATAAGAGACGATGACGATGGCGATGTCTGGACGCCAACTCCGGAACCGATTCGCGAGGAGTCGGAGTACACGATCCGCCACGGCGCCGGCTACTCACTGTTCGATCACACGCACGCCGGTCTGCAAACAAGACTGCGGATGGGAATGCCTGAATCTGATCCGGTGAAGCTTCAGGTGCTGTCGGTAACCAATCGTAGCCCGAGGCGCCGCCGACTAACCATCACGAGCTATGTGGAATGGGTGCTTGGCGTGGATCGTGAAAAAACGCAGCCGCACGTTCGGACAGAAATGTCGGCAACCGGCCAGGCGATTCTCGCCCGAAACTATTTCGATCCCCAGTTTGCAAGACAGGTTGCGTTTTCGGCGCTCTCAGAACGTGTGACGAGTTTCACTGCAGGGCGCCGTGAATTCATTGGACGAAATGGCGTCCTGTCGGCGCCGGCAGCGATGCGGCGGGAAATTCTCAGTGGAGACGTGGGGGATACAATCGATCCGTGTGCAGCTCTTCAAACGCGCATCGAGCTGGCGCCGGGGGAAACGCGTGAGATTGCGTTTCTGCTGGGTGCGGGCGATGGAGAAGATGAGGCCATCTCCTTAATTGAAAAGTATCTAACGCCAGACGCGGCCACGGCCGCGCTCGATCACGCAGCACGTGTATGGCGCGCTCGACTCGGGACAATTTCTGTGAAGACTCCCGAGTCCTCGTTTGATCTCATTGTCAATCAATGGGCGTTGTACCAGGCGCTGTCGTGCAGGATGTGGGCTCGGTCTGCGGTTTATCAGTCAAGCGGCGCTTACGGATTCAGGGATCAGCTACAGGACGTGATGGCCTTCGCGTATTCGGAGCCGGGTCTTGCCCGTGAGCACATCCTGCGCAGCGCGGCCAGACAATTCGAGGAAGGCGACGTACAGCACTGGTGGCATCCGCAAAGTGGTCGTGGAGTGCGGACGCGCTTCTCGGATGATCTCGTGTGGCTCCCGTACGTCGTGAATCACTATCTCAGCCTATCAGGTGACGCGTCGATCCTGGATGAAAAAGTTCCGTACCTGAAGATGCGAACGCTCAACGCGGATGAGCAGGAGGTCTACGATCTACCCGAAATTTCAGAGAACTCCGGAACGATCTACGAGCATTGCGTGCGAGCGCTCCGAAAGGCGAGCACGACTGGAGAGCACGGCCTGCCCTTGATGGGAGCAGGCGACTGGAACGATGGAATGAACAGAGTCGGGGCGCATGGGCGCGGTGAAAGCGTGTGGCTCGCCTGGTTCATCAACGCGACCTTGTCGTCGTTCGCCCAGCATAGTGAAAAGCGCGGCGATGTAGAGGCGGCGAAGGAATTCAGAGAGACCGCCGAGCGTTATCGAGTAGCGATCGAGTCACATGCGTGGGATGGCGCGTGGTACAGGCGCGCGTACTTCGATGATGGAAGCCCTCTTGGATCGAGCACGAGCGACGATTGCAAGATAGACTCGATCGCTCAGAGCTGGAGCGTCATTTCACGCGCGGGCGATCATGAGCGAAGCCGGCTGGCGATGGAGGCCCTCAACGAACATCTGGTGCGAGAGGACGCGCGGCTCATCATGCTACTCACGCCACCGTTCGACAATTCGCAGCATGATCCTGGATATATCCAGGGATACCTGCCGGGAGTTCGCGAGAACGGGGCTCAGTATACCCACGCTGCGTTGTGGTCCGTGCTCGCGACTGCGTTGAGCGGTGACGGTGATCACGCGATGCATCTCTATCAGATGATCAATCCGGTGACTCACGCGCTGACGCCGGAAGCAGTTGCTCAATACAAGGTTGAGCCGTATGTAGTCGCCGCTGACATCTACACTGCTGAAGGCCACCTTGGCCGCGGCGGATGGACATGGTACACAGGATCGGCAAGCTGGCTCTACCGGGTTGGGCTCGAAGCGATTCTCGGATTCACGAAGAGGGGCGAGACGCTCGAGATAGATCCATGTATTCCATCAGCGTGGAAGGAGTTCGCGATCGAGTACCGCCATGGTGGAAGCAAGTACTCGATCATCGTGCAAAATCCATCGGGTGCACAAAGGGGCGTGTCGTCAACAATGCTCGACGGCAAGCGAATCGATGGACCGATTCAGCTTGTGAGCGATGGGTCGGACCACGATGTCATTGTGACGCTGGGGTCTCCGACTCAACCGGGCCCAACGGAGCAATAGCCGGCCCGTTCACGACAGCTCCATACGCATCGAAGCGGGAGCCGTGGCAGGGACAATCCCACGTGCGCTCCGCGGAATTCCAGTCGACGATGCAGTATAGGTGCGTGCACACTGCCGACCGCTCGTGAATTACTCCCTGATCGTCGCGGAAGACGGCGATCTTCTTCATCCCACGACGAACAATCGCTCCAGTTCCAGGTGCAATCTCGTCGTATGAACTGACTTCGCCCTTTTTGGCCCAATCAACATACTGACCGGCAACGTTCAGATTCTCCCGAATAAAGTCGCCAGTGGATCGCAAAGTTACGCGAGACGGGTCGTAAAGCCTTGACCAGCTGTTCTTGCGGCCGAGTATGAGGTCAGTGAGGAGGACGCCGGCGATGGTCCCGTGCGTGATTCCGTTTCCGGAGTCGCCCGTTGCAATGAAGATGTGCTCGTCGCTTCCGGGATTTCTACCAATGAACGCCATGTGATCGACGGGTTCCATCACCTGGCCCGACCATCTGAAGTCGATGCTTTTTACCATTGGAAACCGCTCGCGTGTCCACGACTCCAGGCGTGCAAAACGTTCGTCGGCGTCGTCTTCCTGACCCGTCTTGTGGTCCTCGCCGCCAACGATGAGGATCTCGTCGCTGCGATCGGGGTCGAGACGAGTGTCTACTTCATGAAGGCGTACGTAATGATATGGATTCGCGGTGTCCCAGTAGAGGGCGCGTGGTACTGAGCCGCGTGGGATGCGCGCGCCGATCACGAACGTTCGGTAAGCTGCCTGCTTGGTGTGGAGAATCACCCAATCGTTGACCGGAGTGTTCGTCGCCACGACGATGTTATCCGCGAGGATGACGTGGCCGTCGCTGGTGGTGACTTTCGCCGGCTCTCCATCCTCGATCTTGTCGGCGTGGGTGAAGGAGAAAAGCTGTCCACCGTCGCGAATGATCGCCCGAGCGAGGCCGTTGAGATATTTCAGCGGGTGAAACTGCGCCTGGCGTGGAAAGCGCAGGGCTGGCCCCGTGTCCCAAAAATCGACAGGTGCGCGCTCGAGGAGCTGCGTGTCGATCAGGCCTGCGTTGTGGGTCGCTTCGAGCTCACGCTGGAGATCCTCCCTTGTCGAGTCTCCGCCAAGAAAGAGATATCCATCAAGGCGCTCGAAGTCACAGTCGATGTCTTCGAGCGACGCGATCGATTCGATGCGAGCGATGGCAGCCGCGTGGCTCTCGGCCGCCAGTCGCGCACCCTCAGCGCCGTGCAATTTCTCGATTCTGTAGTATCTGTCATCGAGAGCAGCGGTGAGATGGGCAGTTGATCTTCCCGTTTCTCCGCCACCGATCTGGCCGTCATCGATGACGATTACCGCGCGGCCTGCGCGAGCGAGCTGATAGGCCGTTGTCATCCCGGCGATGCCGGCACCCACGATGCACACGCTGGCGCGCATGTCCTGGGTAACACGGGGAAGCTGGGGGGCATCGGTAGAGTCCATCCAGACCGACGTGGTGTAACCGGAGTCGCTTCGCATTTACGATAAGTACAGTGAGATTATTTGCAGGAGATTGGGGCAGGCGCAGGGTATGGCGCATAGCGTATGCCAATGCTAGTCTAGCCACGACACGTTTGATTCAC
>JBDUEH010000121.1:0-6789 GCA_040002555.1 Gemmatimonadales bacterium
CATGATCGCCAGAATAATTCCGGCGGCGAGCATGCTGTATCCGTAATTCGGTCCGCTGAACAGCGGCGTTTTGCCAAGGTGAAGTGTGTCCCGCAGGAACGGGGCGACCGGATCTCTAAGTATCGGAATGAGGACAAAAATCCCCCACAGGCCATACACGACACTTGGAATCGCGGCTAGCAAGTCGACAAGAAATCCGACCGGTTGTCTCAGCCAGCGAGGTGCGATCTCAGAGAGAAAGATCGAAACGCCCAGGGCCAGGGGGGTAGCGATTAACAACGCTATCGCAGATGACACTAGCGTTCCGTAGATAGCCGGGGCGGCTCCGAACTTTCCCGCGCCGACGTCCCATTGGCTTTCCGTAATGAACGAAATACCGAATTGTGACAGCGCAGGCCATGCTGCAATTCCAATCGAAGTAGCGATGAGCAACAACAGCAGCGGTATTACGCCCGCAAAGAGCGCGGTGACCGCCTTGTAGATGCGGTCGCCGATTTGCGACGTCTTCAGAAGCGCCGCCGTCCGCGCAACGCCTCGAGGGCGTGGCGCGGCCAACGGTGTGGTGCCAGCGGTCACTGATTGGAGCCGATCTTGATCGAGTCGAGACGTGCGAGAAGCTGAGTCTGCATGGTGGCTGGCAGCGGTGCGTAGTCGAGCGAGGTTGCTTCCTTTTCGCCGTCAGTCAGTGCCCAACGCAGGAAATCCACGAGCTTTTTTCCCTTTGCGGCGTCTGCCTGATTTTTGTAGACAAGGATCCAGGTGAAGGACGAGATCGGGTACGCGTCCGCACCGGGTGCGTTAACGATCGACAGTCGATAGTCCGTGTTCGCCGGAAGCTTCTCGGCGACAGCCGCTGCTGCAGCCGTAACTCCGGCTGGTGAGGGCGCGACGAACTTGCCGGCCGCATTCCTGATTGTTGCGTAGGTCAGCTTGTTCTGCGTTGCGTACGCGAGCTCAACGTAGCCGATTCCACCGGGGGTCTGCTTCACCTGGCCGGCGACCCCATCGCTTCCTTTTCCGCCGAGTCCAACCGGCCAGGGAATTTCCTTTCCCTTGCCCGGACCTGCTGCCCATGCCTTGCTCACGGCGGTCAGGTAGTCGGTGAAGACGAAAGTCGTTCCGCTTCCATCCGACCGGTGAACAACGAGAACGTCGGTGGCCGGAAGCTTCACGCCCGGGTTGAGCGCGGCGATCGCCGGATCATTCCACTTCGTGATCTTGCCCATGAAAATACTCGCAACGACGTCTCCCGTGAGCTTGAGCTGTGTCGTCACCTCCGGAAGGTTGTACGTAAGTGCCACGGCACCGAGCACCGTTGGAATGTGCAGAACCGGGCCCTTGGCCTTCGTGATCTCTTCGTCCTTCATGGGGCTATCGGATGCGCCGAAGTCGACCGTCGCTTCGGAAAGCTGACGAATTCCTCCACCAGATCCGATCGCCTGATAGTTAATTTTCACCCCGGTCTTTGTCGCATATTCCGCGAACCACTTGGAATAGATCGGTGCGGGAAAGGTGGCGCCTGCGCCGGTGAGATCCGCCGACGAAGACGTCGGCGACGCCGACGTATCCGAAGCGGTTCCGGTCTTACTCTTATCGGGGCTGCACGCAACTGCGACGGCAAGCAGAGAAATGACTAATCGTTTCACGTTATCTCCTTTGGGAGCTGGTTTTAGTTGTAGCTCGGGGCCTGCAGGGTGAATCAGTGTGTCAGAACCGCGCGACGAAATGCGCGTAATACGTCTTGACCGGAGCGATGGGCGCGCCAGTCACTGGGGTCGTTTCCTGATAGTCGGCCGAAACGGACGCGCGTTTCGACAAATCCCAGATGAGTCCTCCGATCACGACGTTGTACTTCGACCCCTTGTCGATGTTGGTCGTCACGCGATCGAATCGGAAAACGAGGGACAGGGGCGATGTCGATGCCTTGTCGGCGAGAGCAAATGGCCGCGCTATCGCGTAACCCGACCAGAGATTTCCCGTGCTGTCGATCACGTTTCTCGGCGAGGCAGCAGTGTTGAGCCCGGATTCACCCTGCTCCTGTCGTCGCGCGTACTGTACGCCGAGTGTGAGGCGAGGATCGTTTTCTGCTGCGTGAACTCCCCAGCGATTGCGGTCGAGCCCGGAACCAATTGGACCGACTTCGCCTGGAGTCGTCGCGACGAACTTGCTGCCGACCGCTCCCCGATAGTACCAGGCGCTCAGCGCCACTGGCTTGAGCAGGTTATCGGACTCGCTCGCCCATGGCGTCACGGTTAATCGCGCCGCGTAGTCCTTGAATCGGTCAGTCTCACGCGATGTATAACCGGGCCCGTTGGTCACTGTAGCGTAGACTTCGCCGAATTTTCGCGGCAGCGATATCGATGTAGCAATGCCTGCGTCGGCGGAGGAGAAATATCCTGCGCGTTCAGTTGGGGTCGTTGAGATCCATCGCGGCCAGAACTGCTCATCGTGATCGATCAGTACCGTGTGCAGCAGGCCGACTCGGGCGAGGCCCTTCCAGTCAGTGCTATTGAGGTAGTTGTACTGGAGGTACGCATACTTCGCTCGCAGAACCCATCCGCGGTAGTAGCTGTCACTTCCCGGCGTAGTCTGCTGAAAAAGGTCAGCAGTTACTCTGACGCTCGTCCGATCACCGGCCGGCATGCGGAACGTGAGATAGGCTCGTTCGACGTCAAACTTGTTGGAGGCGTGAGTCGGTCCTTTCTCGCCGCGGTATTGGAAATTGGCGAAAAGGATTCCCGAAAAATCGATTTGGGGCGACGCAGGGGCCGTCGCTTTCGCGGCAGTCGAATCCTTACCAGGAGCTGTTGAAGTTCCCTGCGCCGATAGGAGACACGGAGAAAAGAGGGCGGCCGCGATTGCGGGTACCCAAAATGTACGGACCGTTGAATGCATCTGTGTCCTGCCCTTGCAAAAGAAGGGGATGGTGTAACGTCGATTGCGAGCAGGAGATTTCGCGTTGTTTTGTATCGGCGTCATTCATGTTCGTGCAACGGTCGTGTAACGATTGGACCACAATCGATGTCGGCGCAGTTTGCCGGCGCCGAGACTGTCAGAACTGGGGCTCGAAGCCCTTGGCTCTACAAACCGGATTGAAGTCCGCCAGTCGATCGGCCGCTAGCGGGAAAGAACACGGCTATCGAGGTCCCCTCATCGATCCTGCTTGTCGCGCGTACACGCCCGCCGTGCGCTTCGGTCATATGGCGAACGATTGATAGTCCGAGACCCGTACCGCCACGCTCTCGTGACCGCCCTGAGTCAGCGCGATAGAAGCGCTCGAAGATTCGAGGGAGATGCTCGGAAGAGATACCTTCACCTGTATCGCGAACACCGATCCACACACCGTGAGGATCCGGCTCGCTGAACACGGTGATCACGCCAACGGCGGTGTGTCGAACGGCGTTCTCGATGAGGTTTGCCAGTATCTGACGAATCGCCGTGCGATCTGCATAAGCGACAGGTGCCGATGCAGGCACGTAGCTGCGAACCGACAGCCCCTTGGCCTCGGCCGATGGCAGTAACGGCGCGACGACTTCGCTCACGACTTCGGCTATTTGAACACTCGCCGGCTTCGGAATCCATCCGCCCGATTCGATTCGCGACAGGTCGAGAAGGTCATCGACGATTCGCTGCATTCGCTGAGTGTTGGAAAGAATCATCGACGCGAATTCCTTTCGCGTTTGCGATGGCGGGTCATCATGGGCTAGCGTTTCTGCAAAGCCTCCCACGATTGTCAGCGGAGTTCTCAGCTCGTGCGAGACGTTGGCCACGAAGTCGCGCCTGGTACCCTCAAGTCTCTCGAGCTGGGTCGACAGCCGATGAAGCGAGAATGCCAGATCGCCAACTTCGCCGGGTGCCTCGATGACCGGGCGTTCCGAAAAATCATTCGCAGCGAGGGCGTGCGCCCGATCACGCAGTTCGACGACAGGTTTGGATACGTCGCGGGCGAAGAGGTATGCGATCAACATCGCTCCCGCGAGTGCGAAAATGCCGGCAATGACGATGTCCCGCTGGGCGTTCGCGAAGATGGCATTGAGTGTCCCAGTTGCGACAGAAACCCGGGCGATGCCGGAACTTGCCCTTACCGCAGCATAGAGTTCTTCATCGCCCCGCGATGGACTCAGTCGTCGCGCGAACCCGATACCTTCGTGACGTGCGTCGATGACTTCGGGACGTGTCGAATGATTCTGCATGCTGCGCAGCCCAAGGCTGTCGAAATCCGAGTCGCCCACCACGGTTCCCGTCGAATCGATTAGCGTCACCCGCCGCTGAAGTGCCGCTCCAGCGGCATCAGCAAGCGAATCGGCATTTCGAACCGGAGTCCATTGCACCGCAACGAGCCTGGCTTCCCGGATAAGACTCGTCTCGTTTTCTTGCGTGATGTTCTTTCGAAGACGGTTGTCGACGATCCCCGCGATTGCAACGATCAGGATCGCGATGAGGATGAATGAATAAAGGAGAAGGCGATGGGCCAGCTTCACGCGCTAGTTCGTGCCTCGTCATTCAACCGATAGCCAAACCCTCGCACGGTCTCGATCAGATCGCCTGCGCCGCCGAGTTTTGCGCGAAGCCGTTGAACGTGCATGTCTACAGTGCGTGTCTGGATATCGGGAGCAGCGTCCCAGACAGACTGAAGCAGGTGGGAACGCGCCTGAACGCGTCCCTTTCGCTCAGCGAGGAGCAGCAGAAGTTTGAACTCGGTGGGAGTCAGTTCGACTTCGGCATCGTCTACGGTGACGCGATGGGCTCCCCGATCAATGGAAATCCCCCCGATCGATATTGCGTCGCGCTGCGGCGCTGTTGGCGCAATTCGTCTGAGGATCGCCTTCACACGAAGCACGAGTTCCTGAGGACTGAACGGTTTCGTGAGGTAGTCGTCAGCGCCGAGCGAGAGACCCTCGATTCGGTCGTGCTCCTCTCGCCTTGCTGTGAGCATGAGAACGGCAACGCCACGAGTTCTTTCATCGCCGCGCATTCGCGCCAGAACCTCGAACCCGGAGATTCCCGGCAGCATGAGATCGAGAATGACGAGGGACGGCCGCTCGCGTCGCGCCAGCTCGAGGGCGTCGGTGCCGGTGGTCGCGCTAATGACGCGATATCCGGACTTGTCGAGATGATAAGAGACGAGCGCGACGATATGCGGCTCGTCGTCTACGACGAGCACGACATCGTTGCCCGCCGGAAGTTGTTCCATTCCTTAAAGTTGAGCCAGCGAGAGTAAGGGGTCAACGCGGGTTCTGTCACAATCGTGTGACGGAGCCGAGACGCCGATTTCTAGCGCGGGACCTTTGCAAGCATGTAGGCAACTACTTGGTCCGCGATCCAGTCACGCACTGGCTCGCTATAGTGAAGGTAGTCGCCGATGTGATCGGCGCTGCTTCGCCACGTCCCGCCGTTGTCGTCCGACGTTCTGTTTGCGAGGTCCACCAGATAGACGCTTCGTGACGTGACGATCTGGCGAATCTGCTGGTTGATAAGAACAATCGCTCCAATGGGGGCGCTTGGCCGCGGTGCGAGAGTTGTGAGGATGAAATGATCGGCTTGGTGGCCGGCGGCCAGCCATTGATCGATCATCCAGTTGAGATTGATCGCGGTCTCCTGTGAAGTAAGGCCGTTCGTGGGATCGTTGGTTCCCATCGACACATACGCGAAGTCGTTGGGGCCCGGAACGAACGCGGCGACTCGCTTTACGGACCCGTTCGGGAAACTCGGTGTGCTCTCCGCACCGTCCCATGGATATGCAGCACCGAGCACTTCGCCTTCGAAGCGTGTCACTCCTGAGACAGTTTCGCGAGCGTTAGGGGCGCCGACGCCCGTACGGCCACCGCCTGTCCATGTTCCTGAAATGCCGTGGTTGGCTGCCGTGATGGACACTGCGCTCACAGCCCTCCATTTCGCTTCGATCTTTCCAGCGAGCTGCGTGGGGTTGTGCGTACTCGGTCCAGCGCGCGGCCCTTCAGAGGAGACGTAGGATGTGGCAACTACGACAGGGTTTGTGCCTGACCAGCCAGCGTCTGTGTTCGAATCGCCGAACGTAACGATGCGAACCCCTGCGGTAGCGGTTGCAGTGAAGATCAGTGGACTTCCATTCAAGCCCGCGCTCGTGGCGAACAACGAGTTGCCGCCCCCGTTACCAAGTGTCCAGCGTCCTAGCTCCGCGATACCAAGTGAGTTGGTCGTTGCTAGCTCACCGACGATCGAGCCGCCACCACTGCGAACGCTGAAGGTGACAGCGACTCCGTTGACGGGAATGCCGGCGGCGTCCGTAATGCGGACTGCCGGGGAAATGGGAACTGGCGCTCCGGCCGCAGCGACCTGCCCATCGCCGGCGTAGATAACCATCGCGACAGGAGGCCCGGATGGTTGTGGCGGCGGCAGCGACGGTGGCGAGGGCGGCGAGGGCGGCGACGGTGGCGATGCGACCGTTGCTGTTGCGATAAAGATCAGCGGACTTCCGCTCAAGCCAGTCTTCGTTGCGAAGAGCGAGTTGCCGCCGCCAGTACCGACTGTCCAGCTACCGATAGCGGCAACCCCTGAATCATCGGTGGTGGCCGTTTCTCCAGTTATGCTGCCGCCTCCGCTTCGAATGCTGAAAGTCACGACAACGCCGCTCACGGGAGTACCGTCCGCCGCTGTGACTTTGACGGCCGGGCGAATTGGCAGCACCGTCGAGGCTGGTACCGATTGTCCGTCTCCGGCGAAGATTGCAATTGTTGTCGGGGTCTGCTGCGGCGCAGGCGGGGCCGGCGGTGGCGCGGGGGGCGTGACCGGCGGCGTAACTGGCGGCGT
>JBDUEH010000122.1:0-6773 GCA_040002555.1 Gemmatimonadales bacterium
TTTTTTCTAATATCATCTCTTGAATCGCAAATCCGGTATCCAAATGCGCCGATCAGTTACAACGTCGCTGATTTTTCTGTTGTCCATCGGCAACGCAGCGGTGGCCGCTGCGCAGTCCGGGACGTCCACATCGGGTGTTGTGCGCGAGATTGGCGTTTTTGCCTCCGGGCGCATTCTGTCCACTGAATACAGCGTGGCAGACGGAAGGACCGCTTTCGGTGGAGCAGCGACGTTCGGCTCGTTTGTGAACAGCATGTTCGCCGTACAGGGCGGCCTCGCGGTGAACTACGGCCGCCAGGAATATTCGTACTACAAGCCGCCGCTCATCACATACACGCCGACAATCTCGCTTCTCGTTGGTCCGACCGAAGGCGATTTTCAGCCATATGCGCTTGTAGGGGCGGGTTACGAGTTTGTGAAGTACACTCATCCACGTTGCGACTGCGCGCAGACCAAAAGCCTCGGAATAGCGAACGTGGGTGCCGGAATTCGGAAGATGATCAGTGACAACAAGGCGATTCGCGCTGAGTTCTCGAGCCAGATCGGGAAGGGAGGTCCGGCCTTTACCGTGTTGGCCGGAATGTCGTTCCTCATCGGCCGTCAGTCGAATACGACCCGTCCGGACATCCACCCGACGATGCGTCCCCCGTCACGCGTTCGTCCCGAGCCACCCGTTCAGGTTCTGCCGAAAACGGGCACAAAAGTCACTCCCGGCTCGAGACCCTCGACCCCGATTACCACTCCGCCGGCCGAACCTCCGCGGGTCGTTCGCAATCCTGCTCCGTCGACACTCCCGAAAGGCGTCGGCTCAACGCTGCTCTCGGTTGACGGAACGCAGGTCGATTTTACCAAGCCGACCTGGCGTGATGAGATCGAGACTCTTCTCGACGGCCTTGTAGCGGACCTGACGTCCGACGCTGGAATAAATGTGAAGATCAGCATCGAAGCTCATACCGATAACATCGGCTCAAACGCGGCCAACATCATGCTCGGTCTGGATCGAGCTCGTGCTGTTCGAGAGTATCTCGTCACGCAGGGCATCACGGCCGACCGGGTGCGGATATCGAGCGCCGGTGAAGACGCGCCGCTAACGACCAATACGACTGCACTGGGCAGACAGCAGAACCGGCGCATCATCATCAAGCGGGACAACTAGGATGCGCGCGATCAGAGACTTGTCGATGAACAGAATGAGAATCCGCGGACTCACGTCGCCAGTTGCGGCACTTTGCATGGTCGCACTCTTCGCCGCTGGTTGTGGTGAGCTAACCGGACCCGTGTCGCCGAGCACTCCGGCCAACGTTACCGCCACGCTGCTCTCCGCGACGTCCGTTAATGTGAGCTGGACCCCAAGTCCGCAAAACGACGGCGTCGTCAGTTACAGCGTGTATCGCAACGGCACAAAGGTTGGCGAGTCAACAACAACGACGTACACGGATACCGGACTGTCGCCGCAGCAAACCTACAAGTACACCGTCGCCGCAAACTGCACTTCCGGCCTGATCTCCGATCAGTCCGCCGTGACGGCTGCATCGACTGTCATCACCATCGATGTGACTCCGCCGACAGTCATCTCACACCAGCCACCAACTGGTTTCCTGACGGTGTCTCCATCGGCAACGGCGACAGTGACTTTCAGCGAACCAATGGATCCGGCGTCGATTTCGACAACGACGTTCAATCTGAAAGTCACGTCCGGCGGGGCTTTGATTCCCGGAACGGTGACGTTTACGGCGGCAACACGGACCGCCGAGTTCAAGCCGACGGGCCTCCTGCCGAATCCGGCTGACATCACTGCGACAGTAACGACTGGCGCCAAGGATCTCGCCGGAAACGGTCTTGCTGCTCCGTTCGCATGGGGCTTCAGGACTCGCGACGATACTCCGCCGACCGTGCTGTCGACGACACCGGCCAACGGTGCGACCGTTCCACCGTCCGTCATCTTCTTCGTCGCGTTTAGCGAAGCGATGGATGTGTCCACGATCAATGCGACCAACATTACGTTGAAAGTGACTTCGTCGGGGGCAGCGGTCGCTGGAAACGTCAACTACAACACGACGACTAACATCGCCTCGTTCACCCCGAACCAGACCCTTGCCCAGAACACTGGCTACACTCTGATCATCAGTGGCTCAGTCAAGGATCTTTTTGGGAATCAAATGGGCACCGCCGTCACGGTAGCAATCACAACCGCTGATGTGACGCCGCCAACCGTTGTATCGACGGTTCCGGCTGATGGCGCAACCGGGGTTTCTCCAACTGCTCCGATCTCAGCGAAATTCAGCGAGCCGATGGATATAAGCTCGATAAATGCAGCGACTTTCACGGTGACAACGACGTCAGGTGGGACGCCGGTAGCCGGCACGGTCACTTACGACAATACCAGCTCCACGGCGACATTCACGCCGTCCTCGAGCCTGTCGAGCGCGACGTCCTACACCGCGACGATTACGACCGGAGCAAGGGACGTATCGACGAACCCGCTAGCGGCGAACAAAGTCTGGACGTTCACGACGGCCGACATCGTGCCGCCGACGGTCGTTTCAGTTTCTCCGGCAAACCTGGCAACGGGTGTGGGTGCCGGGACGAGCGTTCAGGTGACATTCAGCGAGCCAATGTTGGCGTCAACGCTCACGTCCGCGACCGTGTTCCTCAAGAACACGCTGACGAGCGCAGTGATTCCGACCGTCATCTCGTACAACGGATCGACGAACGTGCTCACTCTTGCGCCGAATTCGCCACTGACTGGTGGGACGAGTTACACCGTCGTAGTAACGACGGGCGTGAAGGACGCGTCGGGCAACGCTCTTTCCAGCCAGTTCACATCCACATTCACGACAGCGGTGACCGATTTCGTACCGCCCACGGTCGTCTCGGTTAACCCCGCGAACAATGCTACCAACGTTGCGACGAACACCGTAGTCCAGGTGACGTTCAGCGAGCCGATGGACCCGACGACCATCACTACGACGACAGTTTCGCTCAAGAACACCGCGACGACTGCAGTCGTCCCCGCAACGGTCACTTACAACCCTGCGACGAACATCGCGACACTCACACCAACTGGACCGTTGTCAAACGGCACCAACTACACGGTGACCGTAACGACTGGCGTGAAGGACCTGGCTGGCAATGCGATGGCGAGCCAGTTCACCTCGAACTTCGCTACGGTTCCGGTGGCCGATACAACTGCGCCGACAATCATTTCGCGCAATCCGGCGAACGGTGCGACCGGTGTGGCTCTGAACGTGGCACCGACTGTGACGTTCAGTGAGGCGATGGACGCGACTACCATCAATGGCACGAATATCAAGCTTACCGAAACGGCGACCACCACCGCTGTGGCGGGAACCGTGTCGTACAGTTCGGGGACGAATACGGCCATGTTTACGCCGACAGCGCCGCTCAGGAACAACATCAGTTATACGCTCACGGTTACGACCGGCGTCAAGGACGTCGCGGGCAACGCTCTCGCCGCGCAGTCAACCGCAACGTTCACAACGCTCATTGACACAATTGCCCCGACGATCATCGCGACTTCTCCGGTTAACAACGCGACCCTCGTTGCTGTCACGTCAAAGGTGATGGTGACCTTCAGCGAACCGATGGACGTAGCCACGATCACCACGACTAACATCAAGCTGAACGTTACTACCGGCGGTGCGGTCGTGGTCGGGACGGTTGCGTATGACCCAGCGGCAAAAGTCGCGACATTCACGCCGAGCGCGAATCTCACGGCCAACACGAATTACACGGCAACGGTTACGACTGGAGTGAAAGACGCAGCCGGAAATCCACTTGCGTTCAACGCCACCTTTGCCTTCACCACAGCGCCGTAACTGATGACAACACTCGGCGCGGGGCTCGCGCTCCTCGTCGGGTTCGTTCTCGGGCTACTTGGCGGCGGCGGATCGGTGCTGACGGTGCCAATTCTGATCTACGCGCTGCACATTCCGGTGAAGACCGCGATTGCGACGAGCCTCTGTGTTGTGGGGCTCGTCGCTTTCATTGGGTTCCTGTCGCACCTCCGACAGAAGACTGTGGTGACGAGGGTTGCTTTTGCGTTCGGACCGCCAGCGGTGATTGCGGCCTACGCCGGTGCGAAAATCGCCAAGCATATTCCGCCAACTGCGCAGCTCGTTCTGTTCGCAGTGGTGGGGCTGGCCGGCTCGGTGCTGATGTTGAGAGGGACGTTCAGGAAGTCGATGCGACCGGAAGCCGATAAGCATGAGTTCAGCCCCGACCGTCGCACTTTGACATTGCTTGCGTTGCAGGGACTCGGCGTGGGTCTGTTGACCGGACTGATTGGTGTTGGCGGAGGATTTCTCATTGTCCCCGCGTTGGTTCTCGTTGCGAAGCTGCCGATGCGGCTTGCAATCGGAACGTCGCTTCTCGTAATCACGATGAACGCGTTGAGCGGGTTCGCCGGTAATATCGGAACGGTGCCGATTGACTGGACGCTTATTGCCTGGTTCACTGCGGTTGCGGCGGTCGGCAGCGTTATCGGGAGTGTGCTTAGCAAACGCGTTCCGCAGCGGCAACTGAAGCAGGTGTTCGGTGTTCTTCTCGTGGGAGTATCACTTTATGTGCTTTATCGCCGATGACTGACGCGAAAATTGTGGCGCATCCTCCCGAAACGATCGAGGGATGGTACGCGCTGCATCAGATCTTTCGTCTGTCGGCGAATGCGGCTGTTCCGAAACCAGGTGACGATGCGACTATCGGAATGGACATCGATCGCCTCAATCACGATGTGAAGGACGGTTGGTCGGCCGTGGTTGGGCTGATCGGTTCTATCGACCACTTGATGGTCATCCATTTTCGGCGAACGCTCGAGGAAATTCAGGAAGCGCAGTCATTTGCCGGGTTCCTTCGTCGCGGTCATCTTGAGTTGTCGTTTTCATTTCTCGGTGTGACCGAGGCCGGGCTGTATCACATCGCCGCCCAGCTCGCGGCGGCGGCTGAGAAGCGCGGCGGATCAGTCGGCGACGACGAATACAAGCGGGAGCTGGCTGAGCGAGTTGCGGCCGAGAGCTCGTCGGATCACGTGAAACGACGGCTGTTCCCACCGCTGCCGGCTGACATGCCGTATGTGTGCTTCTATCCGATGTCGAAGCGGCGTGATGCGGGGCAGAACTGGTACACACTGTCGCTCGACGAACGCAGCCGGCTGATGCACTCGCATGGGCTGACCGGCCGGCGGTACGCCGGAAGAATTCAGCAGATCATCACGGGGTCGATCGGATTCGAGAACTGGGAGTGGGGGGTCACTCTCTTCGCCAAGGATCCGCTCGACTTCAAGAAGATTGTCACCGACATGCGCTTTGATGAGGTGAGCGCGAAGTACGCCGAGTTCGGCGAATTCTATGTTGGGAAGATGTTGGGCAGCGGCGGCAAGCCCTAAGCTTTCGCGCGGGGCAGGGTCAGCGTGAAAGTCGAACCTTCGCCTACGGCACTGGCGACCGTGAGGTCCCCGTTCATCGCCCGCGCGAGGTCACGGCTTATCGACAGCCCGAGACCGGTTCCTTCTTTCGGAGATGCGAGCGAGCGTCCAACCTGTTGAAACGGAGCAAAGATCGCGTCCGCATGCTCGAGGGCGATTCCCATTCCGGTGTCACGAACGTCGATCGCAACTAACTGCCCCTCCCGCCGAACGTCGACTGAAATCGCGCCGCCGGCCGGTGTGAATTTGATCGCGTTCGAAAGAAGATTGATTAGGATCTGCTCGACCTTCGAAAGGTCCGCCGTCACTTTTTCGTCTTGACCGGGCGCATTCACGCGGAGATTCAATCCGACATTCGTCGCGAGGGGCTCGATGATCGGCGAGACTGCTTCGATCGCGGCGCCGACGGGAAACTCGCTGATGTCGTACGTGAGACGGCCTGCCTCGATTCTGCTGAAATTGAGAATGTCATTGATAACGTTCAGCAGATGCTGTTGGCTTTTTTGAACGCGATCGAGCTGCTGAAGCTGGGCGTCGGTGACTGGCCCGCTCAGTCCGAGCTGGATGAGTTGAGCATAGCCGCCAATTGCGTTTAGCGGAGTGCGCAGCTCGTGTGACATGGCTGCAAGGAATTCACTTTTGGCCTTGTTCGCGCTCTCGGCCTCGTTGCGTCGCCGCTCGAGCTCCGCCGCCTGGTCTTGAAGCTGCTGCGACAGGGACGTTAGCTCAGCGGCAGTTCGTTCCGCCGCTGACCGCGCGGCTTCTTCGGCAGCGATTCGACGCGCGTCCTCGAGTAGTCGCTCGGCCGACGCCCGCCGCTCGGTAAGGTCTCGCGTGACCTTGGCAAAACCGGCGAGGTTTCCTTTCACGTCGTGCACGGCGGTTATCACGACACTCGCCCAGAACCGGGACCCGTCCTTGCGCACGCGCCATCCTTCGTCTTCCGCGACACCGGTGGCGATGGCTGTCGCAATCTCGCGCGCCGGCTTGTCGGCGTCCTCGGGCGGATAGAAGATCGAGAAATGTTTGCCGATCGCTTCCGCCGCCGTGTATTGTTTTGCGCGCTCGGCCCCTTCATTCCAGGTTGCAATGTGTCCGCTGGGGTCCAGCATGAAGATCGCGTACTCCGTCACGCTCTGGACAAGGAGCCGGAATCGCGCTTCGCTTTGTCGTAATTCTTCCTCGGCCGATTTCCGCGCTGTGAGGTCCCGAGTGACTTTGGCGAATCCGACGAACTCGCCGTTGTCGTCATACAACGCGGTGATCAGGACGTTTGCCCAGAACCGGGAGCCGTCTTTTCTGAGACGCCACCCTTCGTCCTCAACCCGGC
>JBDUEH010000123.1:0-6750 GCA_040002555.1 Gemmatimonadales bacterium
TCTCGACGGAAATTGTCGCGGAGGAGATCTGTCCTCGCGCGGATAAGGCTTCCGCCGCCGACGCCTTCTGGCAGCCTGTTGATCAGGCCCAATGTCAGGTGTCGAGATTTGAGTATCTGATTCCATCTCTTCATCCGAGTCGGAAATCACCGGCACGTCACCTCGCGGCCGCCGGCCGATCAGGCCGAAGAAGACGGTTTTGGCGACACCATACACGACGTAGGTGACGAGGGCCGGAAAGTAAAACTGCTTTCTGAGCACGATCACGCCGATGATCGTTCCAGCGACAACCAGCGATCCGAGTATCTCGCTGACTTTTTTATACCCAATCGTCGGAACGGCTGGATACGAGACGTTGCTGATCATCAGGAACGCCAGCGCGAGCATCAGGAAACGCAGCCAGAAGTGCCACGGCAGATCGCCGAGAATTGTCTGGCTGTAAAGTGGTGTCTGACTGAACCAATAGTAGGTCGCGAGCGTGAGACCCGCGGCCGGGCTCGGCAGGCCGTGAAAGTATCGTTTGGCTCGACCCGCCTGCTCGACGTTGAATCTCGCAAGGCGAATTGCCGCGCACACGACATACAGGAATGGAATCAGCCACTCCCAGCCTTCGCGGTTAAGTATCGCGAAGTACATGATGAGCGCTGGAGCGACTCCGAATGTGACAATGTCAACGAGCGAATCGAGCTCGGACCCAAAACGGGAGCCGCTGCCTGTCGCGCGAGCAACGCGTCCATCGAGAGCATCGGCTACGCCACCGAGGACGATCAGCGTGCCTGCGAAATCGAATTGACCACGCGATGCCGAAATGATTGCAAAGATTCCGCAGAACAGGTTCGCCAGCGTGAGACCGCTTGGCAGAATGACAACTGCCCGCCGCATACGGCGAGGCCGGTCCTCTTCATCGCGCCCCGATTGGTGCCCTCCCTGCCCGGTCATCGAGGAGGAAGCTCAGCCAGCACAGTCGAACCGGCCGTCGTCAGAATTCCAACTTTGGCGCGGAGCTTCGAATCGGTGGGAATGAAAATGTCCACGCGTGATCCAAATCGAATGATCCCAAATCGCTCACCTTGCTTTGCGTGATCGCCGACGCGGCTGTAGGTGACAATGCGGCGTGCGATCAGTCCGGCGATCTGCCGGACCAGAATCTTGTAAGGTCCAGACTCGATTCCGACTGAGCTTTGCTCATTCTCGAGGCTCGATTTCTCAGCCGCTGCGTTGAGGAACTTACCCTTGTTGTAGTGGGTGTATGTGACACTTCCGTCCACCGGGTAACGGTTGACGTGAACGTTGAAGACATTCATGAAGATCGACAGGCGAAGGGCACGACCGCCGATGAAATTCGGCTCGTCAACTTCTGTAATGAGGATGAGCTTGCCGTCAGCCGGAGCGACGACTACCTGCGGTCCGCGTTCGCCCGTTCTTTCAGGGTCGCGAAAGAAATACGCAACCCACAGCGCGATGATCGTGACGACGATCGCGAGAAGCCATAAAGCCCAGGATCGACGCGCCAAAGCGACAGCAAATGTTGACGCCGCCGCTGCCGCCGCAATGCCAATGAAAAGGTAGCCTTCCCGGGCGAAGTTCAATTCAGAGCTCCGATGTCGAGCGAAGTGAGGGTCAGTCGTTGGAAGATGTCGAGATAACGTTCCGTCATCGCCGATATGACATGTGGCGGCAGCAATGGCGGTGGATCATCTCCGTTCCATCTTCCCGCGGCTCGTTCGACGTCGAGATAATCGCGCAGAGGCTGCTTGTCGAAACTCGGCTGCGACCGACCGGGTTCAAATCGGTCCGCGGGCCAGAAACGTGAGCTATCCGGTGTCAGCACTTCGTCCACTAATATAACACTCGACGGGTCAAATTCTTTGTCTCCGCCAGTGTATCCGAATTCGAGTTTCGTGTCGGCAATGATGATGCCCCGGCTGGCTGCAATTCCGCTTCCGTAGTCGTAGACGTGGCGCGTCAGCCGTTCCAGTTCGCGTGTGGCACCTGCGCCGACAATTTCCGACATCCTCGAGACAGTGATGTTCTCGTCGTGTCCTTCCTCTGCCTTGGTCGCGGGGCTGAAAATGGCCGTTGGGAGCTTGTCAGACTCGAGAAGTCCGTCCGGAAGTTTCTCTGATGCAAGCGTCCCCGAGGCAGAATATTCCTTCCATGCCGACCCCGTGATGTAGCCGCGAATGACGCACTCAACGGGATACACTTCGGCGAGAGTGCTGAGCATCGTTCGTCCCGCGAGATCCGGCCGATTCGGCTTCAGCACCGGGATTCGCTCGATAATCTCATCAATGTCGGCCGAAATCATATGATGGCGGACGGTCGGCTCCAGCTGCGTCAGCCACCATGCGGTCATCTGCGTAAGGACGGCTCCCTTATAAGGTACCGGCTCGCGCATCACCACGTCGAAGGCGCTGACGCGATCGGTCGCAACTAGGAGGACGGTCTCCCGATCGACCTGATAGACATCGCGAACCTTGCCCCGCCGAAGAAGACGAAGGGGCAGTTCGGTCCGCGCGACGGTCATCAGACCCTCAGGTCGGAAGAGTCTTGTGCGACCGCAGCCGTACCTGCGAGGAGCGGTGAAATGACTTCGTCGAGAAACTCGTCAACTTGTTGCGATGCCCGACCCGTATATCTGGCTGCGTCCGCCGTCTCGGAAATCTGGTCGGCAGACAATCTGAATGACGGGTCGCCGGCGAGACGCTCGAGAAGATCATTTCGAGTCGCCCCCTCCTTGAGTGCTTTGGACGCAGCCATCGAATGTCCCCGGATGATCTCGTGTGCGGCCTGCCGGTCACCGCCGTTGGAGACGGCCTGAACGATGAGCTTCTCGGTTGCCATGAACGGAAGCTCAGCGCTCACTCGCTGCTTGATTCGCTCGCTGTGTACTTCAATGCCGTGAGCGATGTTCGCATAGATCAGAAGGATTGCGTCGGTCGCCAGAAAAGATTCTGGTATCGCGAGGCGTCGGTTTGCGCTGTCGTCGAGAGTTCGCTCGAGATACTGCACGCTATGCGTCTGATTTGCATTTGATTCGAGATTCAGGACGAATCGAGACAGGGAATTGATTCTTTCGGAGCGCATGGGATTGCGCTTGTACGCCATTGCCGACGAGCCGATCTGTTCGCTTTCGAACGGCTCCTCGATCTCTCCGAACGATTGAAGCACCCGCATGTCGCTCGCGAATTTCGCAGCGCTCGCCGCAACGCCCGATACGGCCGAGAGCACACCCGCATCGATCTTTCGCGTGTAAGTCTGTCCCGACACCGGAATCGAAGCCGGGAAATCCATTTTCGCGGTCACAAGTTCATCCAGTTTTCTCACCTTCGCCGAATCGCCGCCGAAAAGCTCGAAAAAACTCGCCTGTGTTCCTGTCGTTCCTTTCACGCCGCGGAAGGGAAGGGTCGATCGCCGGTAATCGATGTCGCGAATGTCGAGGACGAGATCCTGAATCCACAGTGTCGCACGCTTTCCAACCGTTGTCAGTTGGGCCGGTTGAAGGTGCGTGTAACCAAGTGTCGGCAGGTCTTTCCACTTGTGCGCGAACGCCGCGAGTTCGCGGACGACGCCAATGGACCTGCCGCGCAGCAACTCGAGGCCGCGGCGCATGAGGATCAAGTCAGCGTTATCAGTTACATATGCGCTCGTCGCTCCGAGATGGATGAACGGCTTCGCAGCGGGCGCCACATCGCCAAACGCGTGGACGTGAGCCATGACATCATGCCTGAATCTTCGCTCGTATGCGGCAACGGAATCAAAGTCGATGTCGTCGAGGTGAGCGCGCATCTGGTCAATTGCTTCAGCCGGAATGTCCGCGCCCAATTCACGTTCGGCTTCAGCAAGGGCCAGCCAGAGGCGCCTCCACAAACCGTAACGAGTGCTGCCTGACCACAGCTCCAGCATCGCCTGCGACGCGTACCTGCCCGAGAGTGGGGAAGTATAGGAGTCGTTCACTCTATTGAATCACGAATTCAGTCGTATAAACCTGCCCCTGTCGCTCGATGTACATCACGATACCACCGCGTCCGGAGTAGAAGTCCAGCGCTCGCGCTGCCGATTCGGCATCAGCGATCGGCACCTGGTTGATCTGGAGAATTACATCGCCCGCCTGAATGCCAAGTTGCTCTGCGACTCGCTGGCTGACTGTCTGAACGAGCGCACCATTTGCTCGTCGAATGCTTCGTTCTGCGCGAATCGCGGGAGTGAGGGTAACGAGTTGAATCTCCCGGAGAACAGTCACCTTCGGCGCATTGACGTCGGGAAGATCTGCAACCTTGACGCTGACCTTAATGTCGCGATCGCCGCGCCTGATGATCAATGGAACCTCGTCGCCGACGCGCAACTCGAGCCGCTCCGCTTCCCAGTCGTACGGATTGTGTACGGCGCGATCGCGTGACTGTACGAGTATGTCATTGGCCTGGATGCCCGCTTTCGCGGCGGGAGATCCGGGCACAATCGATGTGATCACCGCACCCTTTGCAGGCGCCCCGGCAGTTCCCGGCTTGTTAACTCCAAGTTTCAGGCCTATCCATGGACGACGAATTTGACCGTGGGCAAGCAAGTCTTCTGTAACGCGTCTGGCGCGATTGATTGGGATCGCGAATCCAAGTCCAACAGATCCGCCGCTCGGCGAATAGATGGAGCTGTTCACGCCGATGACTTCTCCGAGTGCGTTCACAAGCGGTCCGCCTGAGTTTCCCGGATTGATCGACGCATCGGTTTGAATCATGTCCACGTAAACGCCGGCGCCCCCGCTTTCCGCCGCAAGGTTTCTTCCGGTGCCACTCACGACTCCGGCTGTAACACTCGGCTCGGTATTGGCGAGGAGAAAACCATATGGACTGCCGATTGCAATCGCCCACTCTCCGATCAGCAGGTTCGAAGAGCTGCCGAGCGGCGCGACGGGGAGGTCCTTCCCGTCGATCTTGATCACGGCGAGATCGTTGGTTTCATCGGCACCAAGCAATTTTGCCGGGTAGGTCGTTCCGTCACGCAGCGCGACCGAGATTTTCGTTGCCCCGCTCACAACGTGCGCGTTGGTGACGATGACACCGTCGTTCCTGACGATGAACCCGGAACCGAGGCCGGCCGATGAACGGCGTCCAGAGCGTCCGCCGAAAAATTGTTCATAAAAATCTGCGGGAACGGCCTCGACCATCTCGGTCTGCACCGTAACGACCGACGGAGAGACACGCGCAACTGCCGATGTAATCGCCGTCCTGCGTTGCGTGCTGATTCCCGCGGACTGTTCTTCAGTGACTTGCGTCGCCTGGGCAGAAGGAAGCGTATCTCCTCTGCACGCGACGGTCGCCACGACCAACAGTGCTCCGACTCCGCGCATCAGCTCATTCCCTCGCCTTCGGCCGCTTGCTGATTCCGCTGAGAAAACGATCTATGCCGCGATCGGTTAACGGATGAAGCAGCAACGAATGCAAAACGTTCGGACGGATCGAGACAACCTGTGCGCCTGCCGATACGCACTCCGTGAACTGCGTCGTCGTGGCCGGCGACGCAACCATCACGTCGCACTCGCAATCGCTCGACTTGAGCAGTGACCGAATTTCACTGACGGCATCGGTGCTCGTTTGACCCTGGGAATCCAGATCGTGAAGTGAGATTCGCACCATCGAGGCTCCGGCCTTGGCGGCAAGGACGGCTTGAGCGCCGTTAAACACGAAATTCGCGCAGACGCGGATGCCTTCCAAGCTAAGTTGATGCATCGGTGCGATGGCGTCTTCCACAAGGGGAAGCTGGATGATCACGTGGTCGGAGATCTTCGCCAGGTCACGTGCTTCACGGTACATGTCTCCCGCATCGATGGCGCCAACTTCCACGCAAATCGGAAGCGCAAATTCCTGTGCGATTGAGTCGATCAATTCGCGAATGTCAGTCGATGCGCCGTCGGGGCATGAAACCACGATTCCATCGGCAAGCCCGGAAGCCGTCAAGCTTCGTATTTCGTCCGGCGAGGTTGTCTCAACAAAAATATTCATGCATCCACCAAATAAAGTTCACGAGGATATTCTACCTTCTCCAAATACAATCCGTGTGACGGAACTGGCGCCGAGACGCCACGATTGTCGCTCGCTGTGAGGAGGGCGGTCATTTCCGACAGATCGCGCTTCCCGCTGGCAATGTCCAGCATCGTTCCGACGAGAAACCTCACCATGTGGTGAAGGAAGCGATTGGCCTTTACAAAAAAGGCCAGTCCGCCATCGCGCTCGACCCAGTTCGACTCGAAAACATTGCAACGGTGATCGTCCGATTCTGGCGCCGTTCCCCTTACGGCGAAGCCGAGAAAGCAGTGCTCGCCGGCAACCAGTTTCGCCGCCCTGTCGAGCAGTTGCCGGTCGATCTGGCGCTTCCAGGCCAACTCGCGGTTCCGTCTGAAAGGGGAGGCAGCTTCATCGTCCGTGCCAATGAGGTATCTGTAGGCCCGGGACATCGCGCTGAACCTCGCGTGAAATTCCGGTCTCATGGCATGCGCCGAAGCGATCCACACGTCGTCGGGAAGGACTGCGTTCAATGCCCGGCGCATCTCCAATGCCGTCCAGCGATCGGGAACTCTGATACCGGCAACCTGACCGATGGCGTGAACTCCGGCATCAGTGCGTCCCGCGCCAAGGACGGCGATATGACCATCACACAGTCGCTCGAGCGCTTCTTCAATCACTCCCTGAACAGTCCTTTCGTCCGGTTGGCGTTGCCATCCCGCAAATCGCGACCCGTCGTATTGAAGGACAAGCT
>JBDUEH010000124.1:0-6732 GCA_040002555.1 Gemmatimonadales bacterium
CAGGCGCAGAGCGTTAGCGGGTGGCTGACTTCGCTCGTGCCGACGAACCCCATTGCTGCAGCAGCCAGCGGAGCGATGCTCCCGCTGATTGTCTTTACTCTGCTTCTTGCCGTTGCCATCGCGCAGGGCGCGACGGAAACACGCACGCCGCTGATCGACTTCTTTCGTGCCCTTGGCGATGCGATGCTGCGCCTCGTGCGCTGGATCATCATGCTCGCTCCCATTGGCGTGTTCGCATTGGTGCTGCCGCTCGCGGTCCACGCCGGTGGGGCGCTGGCTGGGGCTATCGGATTCTATGTCGCTGCTTACTCTCTCGGAACCATCGTCGTGATTCTGCTGCTGTACCCAGTCGTGGCGGTCTTCGGCGGAATTCCCGTGCGCCGCTTTGCGCGCGCAGCTTTGCCGCCTCAACTGATCGCGTTCAGCTCGAGCTCATCGATCGCCTCGCTGCCCGCCCTGGTCGAGAGCGCGGAAGACAACCTTGGCTTGCCGCCGACAATCACCGGATTTGTGTTGCCGCTCGCGGTGTCCACCTTCAAGATCGCCGCGCCGGTTTCATGGACGATGGGCGTGCTGTTTGTCGGATGGTTTTACGGTGTTCCGCTTCACGCACGAGAACTGGCGACAGTCGCATTTGCAACGGTGTTCCTCGGATTCGGCGTCCCGGGAATCCCGCGAGGCGCGTTCATCATGCTCGCCCCGCTATTCACCGCAATCAGCCTTCCGGTTGAGGGAATCGGCATCCTGATAGCGGTAGACGCACTGCCTGACCTTTTTGCGACGACGCTCAACGTGACCGGCGACCTCGCAGCGGCGTCGATAGTTGCGAGGGGTCAACCCGCCGATTCCGCCTCGATGGCTCCTACTTGATGCTTTCTATCCGAGACACGGGATGTATCTCCGCCCAGCCATTGTGACCGTCGATTACGTACGTGCCCGTCACTCTCACGTGCGACCCCACTGCAGGAATCGGAACAGGATTCGTGTAACCGTTGCAGGTTTTCTTCACCTTCTTCAGCATCACCGGATTGGCGCACACGATCTCCACCACCAGGTTGCCGCCCTTCTTTTTCAAGTTCCGCTTGTTCAACAAACCCGGCTGTCCCTTATCGAGCTTAAGCAGAAAGTGCTGGTCACCGTCGTCATCAGCACTGGATTCGGCAATCACACCCGTTGCCGTTATGCATGGCTTCACCTGAGTGAGCCGGCTCGGGTTATAAACGCGGCTCCATAAAGAACCGTCGCATGCCGCGGCCTCTCGTGCCCGAGCTGAAGCGAAAGCGGGCACAAGGATGGCAATTCCAACCACCCCGATCAGGACTCCAAGTCTGGTATTCATGATTTCAACTTAGTCAGTGGACCAACCTGACACGGACGAGCGCAAGAGCAGTCAGCAGTCAGCAGTCAGCGTTTTCTGTTAGACTTTGTTGTTTGCAGCGATGTGTCACTTTCCCGTGGAGGCTCGCGTAGTGATGTCGAACCCCAACAATCTGCCCATGACGAATCCAAACCCGACTCCGAACACCGAAGAGCATAAAGTCAGCGGCGATCAGCTTCTCAAGAAGGTCAAGCAGATCGTCAAGGAAGGAAACGCTCGCCGGATCACTATCAAGAACGATTCAGGGCATGTACTGATGGAATTCCCTCTTACCATCGGCGTCGCAAGCGTTGTCTTGATCCCGCTCTGGGTCGCGATTGGCGCCATCGCAGCGCTCGCAGGCCACTACACGATCGCGGTCGAGAAGCGCGCGACCTGAGCCTGATGGCAACAAAATGCTAACACGCGGGACGGGACCACTATTACCCGGTTAGCTGTATTATTGGATATTGAAATAGATGTTTGCGTGCGGCCGTCTCACGACGGCCGCGTCTTTTCCCCAATATCCATGACCATCCGAGCCCTCACCTATTCTGCGTTTTTCCTGACCGCGGTCCCCGTAATCGCGCAGAAAGCCGCAACGCCTGTAGCAGCCAAGCCGGCTGTTGCCGGCCCAGTTGCAATTCCTCTCTCGACGGTTCTTCCGGTAGACTCGAAAGTTCGCATCGGGACGCTGCCCAACGGCCTACGCTACTACATCCGCCAGAACTTGAAGCCGGAAAAGCGAGCTGAACTTCGCCTGGTTGTGAACGCCGGATCCGTACTCGAAGCACCCGATCAGCTCGGCATGGCTCACATGCTCGAGCACACAGCGTTCAACGGCACCACCCATTTCGCCAAGAACGACCTGATCAAGTATCTGGAATCGATCGGCGTTCGCTTCGGCGCGGATCTCAACGCCGGGACGAGCTTCGATGAGACGACCTATATCCTTCCTATCCCGACGGATACAGCGCGCCTCGTCGATCAGGCTTTCACGATTCTAGACGACTGGGCACACGGCCAGACTCTCGACCCGACCGAAGTTGCCAATGAGCGCGGCGTCGTTCGCGAGGAATGGAGAGGCGGACGCGGCGCCGGCGAACGAATGCTTCAGCAGTGGTTGCCGATCGCGTTCAAGGGTTCGCGGTACGCCGAGCGCCTGCCGATCGGCACGGAAGCGAGCATCATGGCGGCGACTCCGGCGAAACTCCGTCGTTTTTACAACGACTGGTATCGTCCTGACTTGATGGCCGTCATCGCCGTCGGTGACTTCGACCCGAAAGCGATCGAAACTCAGATCAGAAAGCATTTCTCCGGAATTCCCGCGGCGAAGGCCAACGCGCCGAAGCGTACGGTCTACGATGTTCCCGGCAACAAAGAGCCGCTCGTTGCCATCGCGAGTGACAAGGAAGCAACAAACTCGAGCGTCGATCTCATCTACAAGATGCCGGCGTCAGCCACACGCACTGTTGGCGACTATCGCCGGGATCTCATCGAACAGTTGTATCTCAACATGCTCAACGAACGCTTTAGCGAAATCACTCAGAAACCCAACGCTCCGTTCCTCGGAGCTGGAGCTTCCAAGAGCTCGTTCTTTGCGCGCAATACCGACGGATTTTCACTCGGCGCAAGCGTCAAGGATGGCGGCGTCGAAGAAGGCGTAGAGGCTCTTCTAAAGGAAGCGCGTCGCGTTGACCAGTTTGGCTTTCTCCCGTCCGAGCTCGATCGGGCCCGCGTGAATCTCCTCCGTTCTTACGAGCGCGGATACGCCGAGCGTGACAAAACGCAGTCAGCGTCGTTCGTGGAGGAATACATCGGGAACTTCCTCCGTCATGAAGCGATTCCCGGTATCGATTACGAATACAGAATCGCGCAGCAGCTCGCGCCGACGATCACTCTTTCCGACGTCAATACGCTTGCACGAAGCTGGATCACCGACGAGAATCGCGTCATCATCGCTGAATCGCCCGTCAAAACTGGAGTTGTCATTCCGACGAAGGCGGGAATCCTCGCGGCATTCGATCGCGCAAACAAGGCGCAACTGGCTGCATGGACTGAAACTCTGTCCAACGACGCGCTTGTCTCGACGCCGCCCGCTGCCGGCAAAATCGTTTCGTCAACAGCGCTTACCGGCATCAATGGCGTTGAATGGAAGCTCTCCAACGGCGCGCGCGTGATCGTCAAGCCAACCGATTTCAAGGCGGACGAAGTCATCATGCGGGCATACAGTCCTGGCGGTACCTCGCTCGCAGAGGACAAGGACTACATGTCAGCCGCGCTCGCGGCGCAGGTTGTTTCACTCGGTGGCATCGGCTCGCTCAACTTGATAGACCTGGGCAAGAAGCTGAGCGGCAAGGCGATTTCAGTTACACCTTCCATCTCTGCGACGACGGAGAACGTGGCCGCGTCCGGTTCGCCGAAAGATCTGGAGACGATGTTCCAGCTCATATACCTCGACTTCACTGCTCCGCGTCTCGACACAACAGCTTTCGCAGCGTTCAAGGCTCAGGTAGGCCCGTTCCTCGCAAACCGCGGGGCTGATCCGGGCTCGGTGTTCACGGATTCAGTGTCGACAATCATGGCGCAGCATTCCTTCCGTTCGCGCCCGATTAGTCCGACTGTATTTGCCGAAGTGGATCCAGTAAAGTCTGTCGACTTCTACAAGACTCGATTTGCCGACGCCAGCGATTTTACTTTCGTTTTCGTGGGGAACGTTGATACGACTTCAATGAAGCCGCTGGTCGAGACATACCTCGCGTCCCTGCCAACGGTGGCTCGAAAAGATGCATTCGTCGATCGTGGCGGAATGCCTCCGAAGGGAGTCATTCAGACTGTCGTTCACAAAGGCACCGAGCCCAAGGCGAATACAATGATGTACTTCACCGGGCCGTGCACGTACAATCCGCAGACGCGCATAGCACTGCGTGCGCTTACCACACTCGTGCAGACCAAACTGAACGAAACTCTTCGTGAGAAGCTCGGCGGCACCTACAGCCCGGGCGTCGGCGGCGGATGTGGTCGGGAGCCGCGGCAGGAGTACTCGGTGCAGATCTCATTTGGCTCGTCGCCCGAGAACGTGGAGCCGCTGTACAAGGCGACGCTTGCGTTGATCGACAGCATCAAGGCAACGCCGCTGAGCCAGGCTGACGTGGAGAAGGTGAAGGAAGAGATTCTCCGTTCACATGAAGTTGACGTCAAGACAAATTCGTATTGGGCTGCGAACATAGTTGGCCGCGATCAGGCCCATGAAGATTTAGCGGGGCTTGGTTCGCTCTACGACGAGATGGTGAAGAAGCTCACTCCAGCAATCATTCAGGACGCTGCGAAGCTCTATTTCAACACCGCCAATTTCGATCGCTTCGTTCTGCTTCCGGAGACCGCAGCGCCGGCCAAGTAGTCACTCGCAGCGGCAAGGCAGCCGCCGTCTCGTCAGGACAAGTAGCCCGCTCGAATGTGAAGCGGCCACCTGACGAGAAGGCGGTTTTCTTTTCCACCCCAGCGCTCGGCGAGCTCCGCCTCGACTGCAGGTATCGGATCGGTTTCGGTCTTCTTGATGTAGTTGGCAGTCGCCGACCACGTTCTGAGGTATCCAATCAGCTCTGAAAGAGTCCACTGACGCTCGAGTGTTAACGCCGGTGTTTCTATCTCGCGAAAAGGAAACGTGACGTTTGCGTAACGCTCGAGGAGGATGGTTCTCTCGGGCATCCAGTAGTCTTCGACTGTGCCGCGATTGTAGGCGTTGACGATCTGTTCGAGTGGCTCGGTCTCCATCACGGGATCGCCGTAACCCCATATGACGAGAGCGCCGTCGGGCGCAAGAACGCGGCGCACCTCTGCGTAGAACGTGTCGAGATCGAACCAGTGCAGAGCCTGGGCTACGGTTACCATGTTGACGGACTGATCAGGCAATCCGCTGTCAGAAGCGTCGGCCACCCGGTACTCGATGCAGTCTTCCGGCGACGCCTCTTTTATCTGTTCAGCGCTTGCGTCTGTTGCAACGACGCGAGAGAAGATTCCTGCGAGTCCCCTGGCTGCTTGTCCGCTTCCGGTTGCGCAATCCCACACGACATCGTGTTGATCAACGAGTCCGCGCAGCCAATCAAATAGCTCAGCGGGATATTCCGGCCTGAATTGCGCGTATATCCTTGCCCGCTCCGAAAACAAATCCCGAAAAGTCATTCTGCGGATTTAGGCGCCCTCATTCGGGGTCGCAACGTGCAGGTGGTATGGCAACGCGCGGCGAACCGAATGCGGCAACAACTCATACCGCCGATCATTCGCGCTCGCCGTCGACAAGATCCTGATATTCCTTGTGACGCTGAATGAACGCCGCGATGAATTGACATCGGGGCACAACTCTCAAGTTATGTGCACGCGCGTAATCCAGTGACGCGAGTGCCAGGGTATTCCCAATACCCTTCCCTTCGAGCGACGGCGGGACTTCCGTGTGCATGAAGTAAATAGTATTGCCGCGCATGAGATAGTTGGAGACCGCCAACTCCCCATCAACTTCGATCTCGAAACGATTCGCGGCATCGTTTCTCCGCACAGTTGCTTCCACTTCTTCAGTCAAGAATTCCCGTTCGCGTAAATGAGTGTTCTAATCTTACGCAAACAACCTGATTGGACACAAAGACCACGGAGACACAGACCGGCACTCAAGTGTCGCCTGCAACGAGGACTTCTGGCGAATTCAAGTTTATCGAACTGGGGTTGACTACCGGAAGGACGGCCCGCTCTCTGACCGTCGCTCTGTCGTTCAACCTGAAAATGGGTACTCGCGTCGGAGCGGTTCACTCAAAGCAAAAGACCACAGAGGTTGCTCTGTGGTCTCTGTGGCCTCTGTATCAAAGGCCGTTGCTTTTACATCTTCGGCAGAAGAACACGATCGATCACCTGGATCACGCCATTCGACTGCATCACATCGTACGTCGAGATGTGCGCAGTGTTGCCACTCTCGTCCGTGAGCACGACGTTGCGCTTGCCGTTCATCGAGGCGATCAGTGTTCCGCCGCTAACGGTCTTGAGCGTTGCCTTGCCGTGTCCCTTCCTGATCATTTCCATCAGATCTTCTGCATCGATGCGGCCAGCAACAACATGGTACGTCAACACTTTCGTCAATGCAGCCTTGTTTTCGGGCTTGAGCAGCGTTGCGACCGTTCCGTCGGGAAGATTCTCGAACGCGTCATTGACCGGCGCGAAAACCGTGAACGGTCCCTTGCTCTTCAGTGTGCCGACCAGGTCAGCAGCCTTCACTGCCGCGACGAGCGTTGTGTGGTCCGCCGAATTGACGGCGTTGTCGACGATATCCTTGGTCGGATACATCGCCATTCCGCCAACCATCACCGTCTGGGCCGATACTGCGCCGGCGC
>JBDUEH010000125.1:0-6729 GCA_040002555.1 Gemmatimonadales bacterium
GAGATTCCGCAGTTGCGAGGAGGTATGCTGCGTCGGACATCGGTCTGACTCGCGCCCGGGCCCTCTTCTCGCGGGCTCACTCTACGGCAAAGCTGTTGAAGCAGCGTCCGCCGAAGGCGGCTGCGGAGCCCGAGTCAGACGCGGCGTGCACGGCGGACAAAAGGACGGGTTGAGGCCCGCCACATGGCGGGAACGCTGTCGTGATGCGAGAATAAGAATCCGGGGCCGCAAATCGGTCCGCGAGTCACCACAACACGGTTATTGTCCCTGCTTCCATATCCAGCCGCCGCGCGCCCAGGAGCCAAGGCTCCTCCACTGCGGGTGATCATTCAAACAGGAAGCAACGAGCTCGACAACCTCGGCGATCGAGCGATGCTCGAAGTGCTCATCGACAGGGTTCGTTCGGCGCATCCCGAGACAATATTTTCAGTTTTCGCGCGCGATGCAGAGCGCGTCAGGTGTCTCGACAGAGCGGTGGAACAGGTTCCCGTCGAGCAGAAACGCGCGTGGGCGATTTTCCGTTCAGTCGCGCTCGCTTTGGGCCGTGCACTTCCAGCACTAGATTGGCTGGTGCGAAAACAGACGCCGTGGTGGTACGCATCGATCCTTCGCTTCAAGGCGCGCTCGCTGGTCAATCCGGAAGTCCTCGAAAAGTCAGACATACTTCTGGTTTCGGGTGGTGGCTTCATTACAGACGTGTTCATTGGGCAGGCGTGGCCGGTTCTCGAACGACTCTCGGAGGCGGAGACCCTACACATTCCATTCGTGCTTCTTGGCCAGGGATTTGGCCCGCTGCGCGATCCGGAACTGGTCCGTAAGGCACGCGACATACTGCCTCACGCGAGACTGATTGCGATCCGCGAAACGCGCCACTCTCTGCCGCTGCTTCTGGAACTCGGTGTATCTCCAAAGCGGATCGTCGTCACGGGCGATGACGCAATCGAGCCCGCCTATAAGGCGCGACGAGACACGACCGGCGATCTGCTCGGCGTCAACTTTCGCGTTGCAGAGTACGCAGGAATAACGCAGTCCGATGTCGACAGACTTCGCCCGCCAATGCGTTCACTCGCTGAGAAGCTTTCGACAAAACTCGTCGCGCTTCCGGTCTGCATCGTCGCTTCGGTGGAGGCATCGTCTGATGCAAAGGTCGCGGCGCAGTTAGTCAACCCGAGGGTAGAGGGGACTGGGGGGACTGATGACGAGATTCCGCAGACGCCCGTGGCGCTTATCGAGCGAATAAGCGGATGCAGGGTCGTGGTTACCGGCAGTTATCACGCGGCGGTCTTCGCGCTGGCGCAGGGGATTCCATCCGTCTGCGTTTACAACACCGAATACTACGGCAACAAGTTCCGCGGGCTTGCCCACGAGTTCGGAGACGGATGTGACGTGATCGACAAGAGCAGAACCGATTTCGAGGCGGCATTGATGACCGCAATCGAATCCGCCTGGAATCGCGCGGAGGATCTGCGGGGGCTGCTGCAAAATCAGGCGGCCCGACAAATAGTCGCACAACATCACGCGTACGAACGGTTGTCCGGCATAATCGACTCGCTGACAGTTTCGGACGGCGAGTCGCAGGGATGCGTGGCGTGAGCGTCCTCGGAAGGCGGGCCGAAACGCGTGTAACGGATCTTCGAGTCGAGCGAATCGCGGGAAAATCACGCGTCTGCGCGCTGGTCGATGGCGTTCGACTGTGGTATTCGGCGAAGGAGGATCTGAGTCCTTCGCCAGAAGCGTTCGGATCCGCGCTCCTTTTGCCTTCGATGCACCGCCGTCGCGGACTATCGCTTGACCAACAAGTTTCGACAATGTGGCAGGACAACAGTGCTCGGCTGTCGCAAACGTGGTCGGAGTGGTGGGGATACGAGCCGATCCAGGTGAGTGCGCCGGTGCGGGCAAACAGAGCACCGTCGTCTACTGCAACTGGGCTCGCGTTCAGCTGTGGCGTGGATTCGTTTCACACGCTGTTGCATGGCAGCAAGCCTGACCTGCTGGTGGCGGTACATGGTTTCGATGTTCCGCTGGCGGATGAGTACCGGATGCTCGCGTACTCAGCGTCTGTCGAAGCGGTAGCGAAGGAAACGGGAATCGAGTGGACGATCGTGCGGACCAACGTTCGCGAGCATCCGGCGATGGGACGTCCATGGCTCTGGGAGCGCGCGCACGGCGGTGGGCTCGCTGCGATAGGTCACTTGCTCTCGGACAACATCGGCCGGTTCACGATATCATCGACCTATTCCGCGGACAACGCGCACGCATGGGGATCGACCAGCGAAACCGATCCATTGTTCGGCTCTGACCAGGTCGCGATCGAGCACGTCGGAACCGACGTTCACCGCGAGCAGAAGATTCGACTAATCTCTGACAGCCCACTCGCTCAAAAGCATTTGAGAGTCTGCTGGGAAAACAAGTCGAAATCAGGCAACTGCTCACGATGTGGAAAGTGTGTTATTACGATGCTTTTGCTAGCTGAGCTCGGCGCCCTCGACCGTTTCGGAGTATTTGCCGGAACGAGCACTCTGCTTGCCGCACTCGATGCCCTTCCCCACATCTCGACGCAGGTCAACATCACCGATAGAGCAAGCAAGCGCGGAACTCTCCCGCCGAAAATCGTCGACGCTGCGCGACGCCTCGTAGTGCGATCGAGAAAAACAGCCAGGCTTCGGCAATTTCGGAAGAGAATTCAGGAAATAACGTCGCGTGTCTGAAGCGATTCCGGCAAAGAAGCCAAGCCGGATCACAACACCGGCAGTAATTGCGCTCGCCGCCGGCTTTGCGCTCGGCGCGCTGGCGCGCGAGGCGAATATTTTGTGGCTGCTGGCGTTTGCTTCGGTCGCCAAACCGATCGGAACGCTGTGGACGGACACGCTGCGGATGATCGTCTTTCCGCTGATGATCTCGTACCTCGTGCTGGCGATAAGCTCGCTGCCGCGGGGACGAACAGCCGGGGTGCTTGGATTGACGGCTCTCGTGTCGTTCGTGACGATGCTTGGACTGGGTGGCTTACTGAGCATGCTGGCAACGCCATCTCTCCTGAGTCTTCTGCCTATTCAACACACGGACCCGGCTTCCTTCACGGCGAGTGTCGGCGCAGCAGCGAAGGCAGTTGCTCCTCTGACCATACCAACACTCGGCCAATGGGTCGGCTCGCTCGTGCCCATCAACCTCGTGAAAGCTGTCGTCGAGGAGAACTACCTTGGTGTCGTGATATCCACTGTTTTGTTCGCGGCCGCGATGACAAGGATCAAGAGCGACCGCAGGCAGACGCTGGTGAGTGCCTTTCAGGCAATCGCAGATACAGCTGGCGTGTTGATCGGCTGGCTCATAATGCTGCTTCCGGTTGCAGCGTTCATGCTTGCCTTCGTCAGCGGATCGGAAAAAGGGTTGACCGTCGCCGGGAACGTGGGCTTGTTCATTCTCGTGTCGTGCGTGATCCTGATCGTTGTGACACTTCTGATGTATCCGCTCGCTGTAGTGATCGGAAAAGTGTCACTGCGATCCTTCGCTGCGGCGACTGCTCCAGCCCAGGCCGTCGCCGCGGGCACAAGATCATCACTGGCATGCCTCCCAGCACTGCTCAAGGGGGCCGAAGCGGAACTACGCATGAGGCCGGAAGTCTCTGCATTCGTTCTTCCGCTGTCGGTATCGACATTCAAGCTGAATCTCGCGCTAACGCAGCCGTTCAATCTGCTCTTTATTTCGTCGATGTTCGGAATGCACTTGTCACCGGGATTCATGCTGACCTTCACAGCAACGATGATGTTGCTGAGCTTCACGACCGCGGGCATTCCGAGTGGCGGCGCATTCGTGAGCCTTCCCTTTTACCTGTCTCTCGGAATTCCCGTCGAGGCGTTTGCGCTGTTCAAGGTCGCGGATGCCGTTCCGGATATCTTCAAGACGATTCTCAACGTTACCGCCGATATGACCGTTGCGACTATCGTCGCGCGCTTTGCAGCTTCGAAATCAACCGGGCGGGAGTCGGTATTGGAATCGGGTCGATTGGTGACTGAAGTCTGAGCGTCAAGCGATGAAGATGACTGCGCTCGTGTGCACGCGAAACCGCGGGGACGTAGTCGCAGACTCCGTACGCAGCATTCTCGCGAACGATCACCCTGACTTCGAGCTGGTCGTTGTTGATCAGAGCACGGACGATCTTACGCAGTCAGCAATCGCCGAAATGCGGCACGACGAACGGCTTCGCTATGTTCGATCTTCGGAAAAGGGCCTGAGCAACGCCAGAAATCTTGGAATCGGCCAGGCGAAGTCGGCAATTGTCGCGATGACCGATGACGATTGCGTTGTTCCAACCGATTGGATCACGCGCATGGAGCGTGCATTCCAGAATCCCGAATCGTTGTCAATCGTACTCGGCAACGTTGTCGCTGCCGCCTACGACGAGTCCAAAGGCTTTGTACCGAGCTACTCGCAGACGACCTCGTTCATCGCGAGGGACTTGAGCGGCAAGCACCGTATCGAGGGTATGGCGGCGTGCATGGGTATGCGAGTCGATGCGTGGCGACAACTTTCGGGATTCGACCCGATGCTGGGGGCCGGCTCCGTGTTTCACTCAGCCGACGAGACCGACATGATCATTCGAGCACTACTCAAAGGTCACCATGTGATGGAGACGCCCGATGTCGCCGTCACTCATCAGGGACTGCGTTCATGGGATCATGCCGAATCGACGGTGCACAACTATCTGTACGGAATCGGCGCTACGATCGCCAAGCACACCAAGCTCTTCAACTGGTCGATCGTCTACGTGGCGATGGCGCTCGCGGGCAGATGGGTATTCAAGCGACCCGCGATGGACTATGGCTTTCACCCGGGCCGGCGTGTCCGGTTGATTGGATTCCTCACGGGATTCAGGGACGGGCTTTTTACCCCGGCCGATCGCCGAACGGGACACTTCGTCTCACCGAAAGCCCGGCCGAGCTAGAAGCCGATCGGTCCCCACCGAAAGAGCTTCCATACGTCTGCCTTCAAAGCGTCTGGCTCGGTGCCTTCCACAAAATATTCCGTATATCTCCGCTGGGCCGGCGTCGCTATCGTCGCAAGCTGGCCTGTAACCCGGTCGAGCTCGCCGCTGATGACACCAATCGGAGGAGTCCACTGTCCAGCCGACCGCTCGATCGACGAACGTCCCGCGCTGCTCGCGTAATAGCGCGACATCATCCTTCCCCAGACGGGAGCGGCGAGCGAGCCACCAGCAGCCCCTGGCGTGATCGTTTTCGGCTTGTCGAAACCGAGCCACACGCCCGCGACGATATCCGGAGTCAGCCCGATGAACCAAACGTCGGAGTTGTCGTTGGTCGTTCCGGTTTTACCCGCAACCGGAATACTCGACGGAAGGTATTTCCTGATCGACACTGCTGTCCCCCGTTCAACAACGTCGCGCATCATGTCGCGGATGACGAACGTTGCGCGAGGATCGAGTGCCGGCGGAAGCGCGCGCACGGGTCCGCTGTAGACAACCTTCCCCGACCTGTCTTCTATGCGATGGATGAACCGCGGCTCAACCGGTGTGCCAAGATTCGCGAAGGTCGTGTATGCAGCGATCATGTCGAGCGGCTGGACCACTGATGCGCCGATCGCGCTCGACGGGTATGGAGCGATCGCGCTCTGTATTCCCATTCGCTTGGCCAGTGCGGCGACTGAATCCATCCCGACCAGCTGTCCAATTTGAACCGCCACTGCGTTCCGCGATTTCGACAACGCCTCACGTAAAGTGATTGCGCCGAGGAACTCATGATCGGAGTTGTCAGGGCGATAATACGAGCCGTTCGCCAATGGAATTGATATCGCCGTATCGCCAACGATCGCATTTGGAGGAATGCTGTCCGCTATGGCGGCCGCGTAGACTATCGGCTTGAACGAAGAACCCGGCTGTCGTTTTCCGTCGATTGCGCGATCGAACTGCGATTCCTTGTAGTCTCGTCCGCCTACCAATGCGCGGACATCTCCCGTTGTGGGATCGAGGGCTACAACCACGCCTTGCAGATAGTCCGTCTGATTGCCCGCGCCTGCAATCGTTGGATGCGAGTAGCCGGCTCTTGCCTCGACATCGGCCAGACCTTCCGTCAACGCGCCCACAGCGGCTACCTGGAGCGACGGATCGAGTGCGGTGTAGACGCGATAACCGCCCTGAGCGAGCGCAACGCCGGCGCGCTGGGCCTGAATTTTGACGACATCGACGTAGTACGGGGCCGCCGCCGACATTCCATAGTCCGCTGCCGTTACCAGCGTCGACGACTCGGCCGCACGCGCCTGCGCCGGGGTGATGTATTTCTGCTGCGCCATCAATGCGAGCACTGTGTTGCGCCGCTCACGAACGCGATCCGGAAATTTCACCGGCTCGTAGATCTCGGGGCCCTTTGGCATCGCAGCGAGCGTCGCCGCCTCGGCCAGCGACAACTTCGATGCGCTCTTGCCGAAGTAATGTCGAGCGGCCTCCTCTATACCGTACCAGCCGTGAGCAAAGCCAATCTGGTTCAGATAGGCCTCGAGGATCTGCTCCTTGTCGTAATGCCGTTCCATCTCGCGCGCCGCGCTCTGTTCGCGAAGCTTTCGCGCGAGACTCTGATCGCGTCGATTGATGATGTCCGGATGCATGTTGCCGACGAGCTGCTGTGTGATCGTGCTCGCGCCGCGCCGGTCGCCGAGGATGTTGTCCTTGATCGCGCCGGCAATGCCAACCATGTCAACGCCATCGTGCTGGTAGAAGCGTTG
>JBDUEH010000126.1:0-6629 GCA_040002555.1 Gemmatimonadales bacterium
GTGTATCCTCCGCGCGCTCCCCGAGTGCTCGAGATCACTCCCGCTCTGCGAAGCCGCAGGAGGATCTGCTCGACATAATCGGCGGGAAGTTTTTCCTGCGCCGCAATCTCTCGCCCGGTGACCGGTCCCTGTGAAGTCCGGCGCGCGAGGTGCAGCGCGCAGATCACTCCGTACTCGGCCCAAGTTGTTATGCGCATATGTGGAGAATACCGGGATGGATCACGGTGGACAAGCCTTCTTGATCACCCGGCCGAGACGCCGCCGTGTTTTCCTCCAGGAACTCCGATCTCGGTCATCTTCCTGAGATCGAGAACTTCGTCGATCTCCGCATCCGGCAGGACGTGCTCCCGTCTCACGAGATCCCTGATCAGCACGTTCTCTTTCACCGACTGCTTGCTGATCTCGGCTGCTCTAGCGTAGCCGATCTGCGGAGCGAGGGCGGTCGCGAGCGCGGCGGATCTCTCGAGCCAGTATGCACACTGCGCCACATTCGCTTCGATTCCCTTCACGCAACGCTCGGTGAGTGTTTCCGCTGTTGTCGTGAGAATGTGCATCGAGAACAGAACGTTGTGAGCGATGACCGGCATCATCACGTTCAGCTCCAGCTGCCCGTGCTCCGCCGCTGCTGAAACGCACGCATCGTTGCCGACAACCTGGAAGCAGACCTGGTTCACCATCTCGGGAATTGATGGATTGATCTTTCCGGGCATGATTGACGACCCGGGCTGAACTGCGGGAAGAACGATCTCATCGAGACCAGTACGCGGACCGCTCGCCATCAGGCGAAGATCGCTGGCGATCTTGCTCAGGTCTATTGCAAGCACCTTGAGCGTTGAGCTGAATGCCGCGGCGTCGCCCATACTCTGCATCAGTTGAATGCGGTCCGTTCCTTCACGCACTTCCACGCCCGCCGATGCTGCGAGCTCTTTCACCATCAGCCCGGGATATTCCGGCTCGACGTTGACGCCCGTTCCGACCGCGCTGCCACCGATGCCAAGGTCGCGCAGATATTCAGCGGCCTGCTCGATTCTATTGATGCAGCGGCGCAGCGTTCCCGCGTACGCGGTGAACTCCTGGCCAAGACGAATCGGCATCGCATCCTGAATGTGCGTGCGGCCGGACTTGAGGACGTCATCGAATTCATGGCCCTTTTGCTCGAGTGCAGCAATGAGCCCGTTGTACGCCGCGAGAAGTTTTGGCAGCTCGCTGACGGCGCCGAGTCTGATGGCAGTCGGTATCACGTCGTTGGTTGACTGCGCCATGTTGACGTGATCGTTCGGATGAATCGGTTTGTACTCTCCCCTCTTGCCGCCGAGTATTTCGTTGGCGCGATTGGCGAGCACCTCGTTGATGTTCATGTTGTGCGACGTACCGGCGCCTGCCTGATACGGATCGACGACGAAGTGTTCCCGGTGCTGGCCGCTCAGGATTTCATCAGCCGCGGCAATGATCGCGTCCGCAAGCTTCGCGTCTATTCGTCCCGTAACCCTGTGAGTCACGGCCGCGGCGCGCTTGATCCGAACCGTCGCATCTACAAATGCCGGCAACGGCTTCAACCCGCTGATCGGAAAGTTTCTGACGGCTCGGAGCGTCTGTACGCCGTATAACGCGTCGGCCGGAACGGCGAGCTCGCCCAGCGGATCCTTTTCGGTTCGAGTTTCGGTAGTCATGGGATTGCCAGTTCAGGCGCCGACGATCTTCGCCGTGCCGTTGATGAATGGATTGGAAGCTTTCTCTTCGCCGATCGACGTGATCTCGCCGTGACCGGGATGCACCACGGTATCATCAGGCAGTGCGACGATGCGTTTAAGTGACTGCACGAGGTGGAGGGGATTGCAGAATGGCAGATCCGTTCGGCCGATCGATCCGGCGAAGATGCAATCACCCACGAGTGCACGGCCGTGTCCGTAAATCATCACGTGACCCGGAGCATGTCCCGGAACGTGAGTCACATGGAATTTCAGGTTGCCTAACGCTAGCGTCTGTCCCTCGGCTAGCTCACGATCGGCCCTGGTCGGCTGTTCGAACGGAACTCCGTATTCCTCTGCCTTCTCTCCGGCCCTTCTATAGACCTCTTCATCCAGCGGATGCAGATAAACTGGGATATTCCACTTTCGTCTGATCCCTTCAATCGCTCCGATGTGATCCAGGTGCGCGTGGGTGATCCAGATTGCTTCTGGAGTTTTCCCCGTGCGCTCGACGGCGGCGATGATCCGTTCGGCTTCATCACCGGGATCGACGATAGCCAACGAATCGCTATCCGGGTCGGAGACCAGATAGCAATTCTCCTGAAACGGGCCGACGGTGATCTGCTCGATGTTCAAACCGCGTATCCCCCGGACGCGAAAATCTCCGGCTCGTCTCCAGGACCTCGCATTGCAGCGAGGTATTTCTCGGCTGCGATTGCAGCGGTCGTCCCATCGCCGGCAGCGGTCGTCACCTGCCGTGTGAGCTGCACGCGAACGTCGCCCGCGGCGAAAAGTCCCTTGATCGAAGTCTCCATGTTCATGTCGGTCTTCAGGTAACCCATGTCATCGTGGTCCACGTGACCCTCGATGATCCCGGTGTTCGGCCTGAATCCGATGAATATGAACGCGCCAGTTGCGGCAAGATTTCTCGTCGTGTGCGCCTTGATGTCGCGGAGTACGAGGTTGTGCACGAGGCCCTCGGGATCGGCTTCGATCTTGTCGATGACTGTGTTCCAGATCACTTCGATTTTGGGATTCTCGAACAGGCGCTTCTGGAGAATTTTCGACGCGCGGAACTCGTCACGCCTGTGAATCAGGTAGACCTTCTCAGCGTAACGAGTGAGGAAATCGGCTTCTTCGACGGCTGCGTCTCCCCCGCCGATCACTGCGATAGTGTGACCCTTGAAAAATGCTCCGTCACAGATTGCGCAATAGCTGACGCCCTTCCCCGCGTACTCGATTTCGCCCGGAACACCAAGCTTGATTGGCGTTCCGCCGGACGTGATGATGGCCGTCTTCGAGCGGTACACTTCTCCGCTGTCGGTCGTGGCGTGGAACATACCATCCGGTTTCTTCTCGAGCGTAATGACCGTTTCCTGCGCGAACTCGGCGCCAAACTTTTTCGCGTGACTCTCGAATTTCTGAGCGAGCTCCCAGCCTTCGATGTGCTCGAAGCCGGGGTAGTCCTCGATGATCTCGGTGTTGAGGAGCTCGCCGCCTGACGCGCCGCGCTCGAGAACGATCGCCTTCAGCATGGAACGGCCGGCATACATGGCCGCAGTCATCCCCGCGGGGCCGGCGCCGACAATTATGACATCATAGTCGTGACTTTCTGACAAAATTCGTGCTCGTATTGAGGTAATCTCTGATGTTGAAGTCTAATCCACCTGGCAAGTGCTGTCAGCGTCGAACCGGTGCGGCGGGAGCTAGTCCACGCTCAAAACGTTGATTGCGCCGTGACAGTGGGAAACCGTCGCAATGACGAATCGGGCGGGCGCACCCCTGGCCGCGTTCGCCACGTGGAGGTCTGCGTCGACGACCGCTTCAACGGGGATCATTCCCACGCCGTATGCGCGATGCGTGCAATGAAATGCGAGTGGCCCCTCGATTGGTCTGCCTGAAGCGCGCTCCGTCCTGACGTAGTCTTCCATCGCCGTCGGCATCGTCCAGGTCCGCTCTCCGCCGGTGTGCGGACAGATCTTCGGCTCGATGCAGTTCACCGGGCACGTCCACGTAGCGAAGCTGACGTAGTGGGTTCCGTCAGGAGCGGAGCTTTGCCACGGAGTTTGAGGTTTTCCGCTCAACGGGACGGTGCTCACTGAACGAGCGGGCCATCGCTCTGACGCCCGATCGCGAACCCATTCGTATAGAAGGTGAGGCATCAGTGGTGAAGGGACTATGGAGTCCGAGCCCTTTGACGCCGGACTGTTCTTCCATTCGCGCAGGTACATGCCAAAGAAATCAGACCACTCGGAGACAACGATTGAGGGCTTCGGCGATCGCAGCTCGTGTTGCTCGAGGTCGGTTCGGACCGCGGCTCCGCACGACGGGTCTCGGTCGACGACGAGCACTCGTTCCCACGAGATCGCACCGGCTCGATTCGCCCGACAAAGCTGCCGGACATAGTACGATCCGTAGCAGCCTCCGCCGATCACGACGATCGTTCCGTATGTCGATGGGATCTCAGATGTCACGATGTCACCGCGACATGCTCCGGTTTCTTAAGAGGCAATAAAAAAGAAATTCCTGACGTAGGCTTTGGACAACGGGTTATCAGCGTGGGCCAGTTGGTCGCGTTCGACGTTGAATTCCGAGAACGGACGTAAGCTGCCATCGCGTCCAAGGAACTTCGCCTCGTAACGGGCGCCAAGCACGGCGTGAATTCGCGCGAACACGTCGTCGATCGGTTCCTTGTGATGCCGCTGCTCTATTTCGACCAGCAGAACAGGGCGAGATCGTGCGAAGGTCTTGGCCGCCCCAGCGATCGCGCCGACTTCGCGCCCTTCGACGTCCATCTTGATCACACTCACATCGTCGAGTGCGTATTCGTCGATCGTTCGCACCGGTACTTCCATGCGAATTGATTCGCCTTCGTCTGCGTTGAGGCTCGCCGATTCGTCGTCGATCTTGCCGTTCTTGAGCGGCACGTAGAGAACGGCGATTCCCGGCTCGTCACTCACGGCCTCAACCCTGACCGTCAACTTGCCGCGGTTAGCGCCGAATGGAAATCCTAGGTCGTAGTATGACTGGATCAATCGGGCGCAATTCGCCTGCGGCTCGATTGCATGGACGTTCGCGCCGCGAGCGAGAAAGCCATAAGTGTAGATGCCGATGTTTGCACCAACGTCTATCGCTGTCGAGCCCGGAGTAACCATGGACATGATGGCGGAATATTCCGCTTCGAGCCGATTGGTCAGCCTCCGCGCTGCATAGTGAGCCGGTGACCTGAGGCCGCGGGGAAGCATCGGCTCTACTATCTCTGCTGTTTTTCTGTAGATGCGCGCCGCAAGCGGCTTTGACTTGCGCGGACCGGTCGTCATTTCCGAATTCGTCTTCCGCCGTCAACCACGATCGTTTCACCGGTCACGTACTTCGCGTCGAGTAGATACAGCATCGCTGCGACAGCATCATCCGGGCTGCCAATTCGCCTCAAGGGGGTAGTGCCGGCAAATCTCTTTGCCTGCTCGTCATCCCAATCATCCGGCAGGAGAATCGCGCCTGGCGCGATTGCGTTAACGCGTAGCCGCGGCCCGAATACGCGGGCGAGGGACTCCGTCATTTTCACGACGCCGGCTTTTGAAATCGCATGCGGCACATAGGCGGGCCATGTCTCGTACGCCGCGAGATCCGCGATGTTGATGATGACTCCGCCTTCAGTCATGACCTTCGCGACCGCCTGCGCAACAAAAAACGGCGCACGCAGGTTGAGTGCGAAGATACTGTCCCACTGTTCGACGGTGACTTCATCCACCGGTGTCCGCAACATCACGGCCGCCGAGTTGATGACGACGTCGATGCGCTTCATCCGGGCATGGACGGCGGTCACCAATGAGGCCGGCCCGGTCGGGGCGGCGAGGTCGGCGGAAAATGTTTCTGCCCTGGAACCTGCATTCACAATCGCCTTCACTGTATCCTGCGCTGGACCCTCGGCAGAATGGTAGTGAACAGCGACATCGTATCCACGCTCGCCCAGCGCAACGGCGAAAGCGCGGCCAACGCGATGGCCCGCACCTGTTACGAGTGCTACCTGTCGTTCGCTCACGCGACCTCGAATGCGCGCTTTCGAATTAGGCGCTGATCCTGAAGGTCCAGCCATGATGGCGGAATATGCATTCCGCCGATCGTCCGCACTCCGCTTGGTGCACCATGCCAGTCGGACCCGCCGCTATAGAGAATGCCGAAGAAATCAGCGAGAGCAGCGAGCCTCAGCGCGTCTTCGCTATTGTGGCCCGGATGCCTGACTTCAATTCCATCCAGACCCATCTCAACGAGCGGCTCCAGTCGCTCGCGGCGACCCTCTGGTCCGGGGTGAGCCCAGACTGCGATCGCACCTGAGTCATGCGTGATTGCAATCGCCTCGCGAATCTCGAGTCTCTCCTTCTCCACGAAAGCCGGCTTGCCCGCTCCCAGGTACCGGTCGAATGCCTCGCGCGAATCGCGAACCTTGCCGGTCTTGATGAGCGCCCGTGCGACGTGCGGACGTCCAACAGCGCCACCCGCTGCCTCAGCCATTACGCCCTCGATTTCGATCGCTACGCCAATCTCATTCAGCCGATCGACGATTCGCTGCGCGCGAGTCACTCGCGACCGGCGAAACGACGCGAGCCGGATCTCAAGGGGCGCGGGATTCGACACGTGGAGAGCGAGAAGATGAATCTCCCGCGCGCCATCGTGTGCGCTGAGCTCGACTCCCGGCACGACCCTGATGCCAACGGCATTGGCGGCAGCGGTTGCCTCAGGAATTCCACCGAGGGTGTCATGATCCGTGAGCGCTATTGCGGCGAGTTTCGCATTGTGCGCCGCTGCTATGACATCCGCGGGAGCAAGGGCTCCGTCGGATGCGGTCGAATGCATGTGGAGGTCAACCTCGCCCGACTGCGCGGCGACCGCGCGGGGCGAGCTCACCGCGTGTAGCCGGCCTCGGGCGACGTGAAGCTCGGC
>JBDUEH010000127.1:0-6610 GCA_040002555.1 Gemmatimonadales bacterium
GCTGTTGAGGTACGTCTGCGTCAGTCGCGATGCCGGAATCATGTGGTGCGTGACGGAGGTGCCCACATATGCGAACCGGTAACCGAGCGCCTTGATCTTGAGGTTGAGGCCTGTCTCGTTGTCGCCGGTGAACTCGCCTGCGTTCGTATCGGGATTAAACCCACCGGCGGCCATGAAAGCGTCGCGCAGAACGGCCTGGTGGCAGCTGTACACTCCAGGATCCTCGTCCGATACGATAAGCTGCGGCCCGAGATCGAGCAGACTGAGCAATGCATTCTTGCAGTACTGGAGCACCCAGGCCGGCGGTTCCGTGTCCCAGCGCGGCAACACGCGTCCGGTGACTGACCCGACATTCGATCCTTCGACAAATCCGCCGACGATCGTCTCGAGAAGATCCGCCTCGGCCAGCATGTCGTCGTCAGTGAAGTACAGAACTTCACCGCGAGCCGCGAGAGCGCCGCTGTTTCGTGCGTGGTGAGCGCCTCTCCGCGACTCGCTAATCGCGACGACGTTGTTCTCGCGATTCGCAATGGCGGCGATAATCGATGCCGTGTCGTCGGTCGAAGCGTTGTCAACGAGAATCAGCTCCCACCGGTCGCGCGGATATGTCTGGGCGAGAAACGTGTCCACAGTCTGCTGCAACATCGCTGACCGATTGTAGGTCGGAATGATGACGGAGACAAACGGGGTGTCCATCAGGCTACGAGCCTTTCCACTATCTGCAGCAGCCGGTCGCGAAACTGTTCCGGTCCCCAGGCCGCAGCATGTAGTCTGCCCTTCTCTACCAGATCGGCGCACAGAGCATCATTCGTCCACAGACGCTCCAGACAGTCAAAGATCTGATCCACCGATCCTGGATCGAAAAGGAGAGCCGCATCGCCCACTTGATCAGGGATTCCGTAGATCCTCGAAGTAGCCACGGGGCAGCCAAGCGCAAAGGATTCGAGCTGGGGGATGTTCGTCGGACCAAAATAAGTAGGCATCACCAGCGCTCTCGCGGCCCGATACAACGCTGGAATGTCGTCGTCTGGAACGTAGCCGAGGAACTGGACGTTGTCGTGAAGTCCGAGCCGCTCTACCTCGGCCTGCACATCGGCGAATCCGTTTCGCTCTTTCGTCCCGACGAGAACGAGGCGCACATCGGGACGGGTTGTCTTCAGTCTGGCGAGCGCCTCAATCAAGCCCGCATGGTTTTTGTGCCGGTAGAATTGCGCCGGGTAAAAGAAGAACTTCTCCGGAACATTGTATCGCGAAAGGATGCCGGGGTCGCCACTCGGGTCAGACGCGTAGATGTAGGCCGGAGCGATGTAAGGCAGCACATGCACCTTATCAGACGGTACGTTGTACGACTCTATGAGCTGCATCTTCCCTACCTCGGAGTCAACGAGAACTCCTTTAGCCCAACGGCTCGTTTCCCCGAAATGGAATTCACGGAGATCGTACTCCCCGTTTTCTGACACTTCGGGAAAACGCGATTCGTAGCGATGCATGAGGTCATGAACCGTCCCGAGTGCAGGAATGGGCGCGCGAAAAGCATAACGGTCATGATTCGGGCAGATCCACAGATCGCAATTGGCGCTCTTCAACATTCTGACGTTCGAGTCCAGCCGAGCTACCGTCTTCCGCCATAACGACTGAGGAAGACGCGCAACGTGCCACGCCTTGTTCAGCGCACGATTGATCGTCGTGTCTTGGAGACGCAACACACTGACGCGCGGTGGCAACACGTCGAGCCACAGCGGATCACCGACTGCCGCGGTTATTCCGAACTTCAACGGAAACGCAAGCACCGCATTCAGCATGGCCTGCGTGTACTGAAAAGCGCCTCCGCCCGGACTGGCCGAGAGAAGCACTCCGATCCTCTTCATCCGCGACCGACGAAGCAGGCGCCCCAGGTATCGAACCCGGGCGGAGCGTCTGACATCCACGACCTTGAGTCGATCAGTTTCATGCCGGCGGCATTCAACGCAATTTCTATCTCCGGAGAAAAGAGATATCTCATGTGATGCGTCTCGCGAAGTTCCTCACTGACGCCGGTAATCCGATCCGTGACGGACACCGTGTAGTTGACGTCAACAACATTTGTCTCCGCGTGAATCTCTGGTACTGCCACGCGATGCACTTCAGTTGATTCGTCGGCGAGGTCTTTCGTCGTTACTGACGGCCACCGACGGAGAACTGCCGGTCCGTACCAGCAGTCAAAGACAAACACGCCGCCAGGCTCGAGATGTTCCCGCGCCGTTAGAAAGGCGGCTGCGAGATCTTCGTTCGACGTCTGGTAACTCATGACATGAAAGAGCGAGATCACGGCACCGAATTTCTGGCCAACGCGCGCCGACCGTGCATCGCCGTTGGTGAAATGCAGTCGTGACTGAAGGTCCGGTGTAAGCGCGCAACGGCGTGCCTCCGCGGACTCGAGCATTCCATCGCTCATGTCGATGCCTGTCACGGAATATCCACGAAACGCGAGCTCAGCCGCGTGTGCCCCGGTTCCGCAGCCAATCTCGAGTATCGACTTCGTTCCCGGTGCGTGACGTTCGATCAGGTTTGCGACGTAGTCGGCTTCGCCAGCGTAGTCCTTGTCGCGGTAAAGCAGATCGTAGTAACGCGAGTAACCGGCAAAAACGGTCATGCGAAGACTTCGCTCACCGCAGCCGCAACCCGCTCCATCTGAGCATCCGTCAATGCGAGACCACTCGGCAAATAGAATCCGCGACGGGCGATACGCTCTGCGTTAGGGTAGGTCTCGCCAGCGAACATGCCCATGCGGAGGTACACCGGCTGCTCATGCATCGGCCAGAAAAAGGGCCGCGTTCCTATACCGAGGTTTGCGAGACGAGCCATAGCTTCTTCGGCGTCGAACGCAACGTCATCGTCGATGACGATCCCATAAACCCAGTTGATGTTCGTCGCGAAATCCTTCTCGGGCACTGGAAGCGCTATCCCCGGAGTTCCCGACAACAACTCTGTGTATTTTGCAAAAATGTGGCGTTTTCTCGCGACGAATTCGTCCAGGCGCTCGAGCTGGGCGAGACCAACCGCTGCCTGAAGATTGGTCATCCGAAAATTCCAGCCGAGCTCCTCGTGAACAAATCGTCGAGGTGGGCTGAATCCGAGGTTGCGGAGGCGCCGGCATTTTTCAGCCAACGCATCATCGTCGGTGACGACCATTCCACCTTCGCCCGTAGTCACGTGTTTGTTCGGGTAAAAACTGAACGTCGAAAGCTCACCGAATGAACCGCACGGCTTTCCGTTGTAGGTCTGTCCGATCATCTCGGCTGCGTCCTCGATGATGATTAGCTTGTGCCTCGCAGCGATGTCGAGAATCGGGTCCATGTCCACAGGCAGACCGTAGAGATGGACGACCATGATCGCGCGCGTTCGGGGCGTGATCCGAGCCTCGACTTTCGACACGTCCATGTTCCACGTATCGGGCTCGCAGTCAACGACTACTGGAATCGCGCCGAGGCGCGAAATTGCCGACGCGCACGAGATGATCGTGAAAGTCGGCATAATGACCTCGTCGCCAGGCGAGAGATCGAGCGCAGCGAGTGCCGCGTCGAGCGCAGCGGTTCCGTTGCAGACAGCTATTCCGTGCTTTCGACCTACCCGGGCGGCAAAGACCGTCTCAAATTCGCGAATGAACGGGCCTTCGGAGGAAATCCAGCCCGTATCAATGCATTCGTTGAGGTATTTGCGTTCGTTTCCATCGAGCACCGGTTCATTAACCGGGATCATGGTCAGGTTATCGGCCATATCCTTACAAGATACATCTATAGAGCGCCTTGGTGCGACACTTTAGGCAGGTCGGCGCAGACGCGCGGATCGAGAGGGGTCAGCTCAAAAACCTCGTAGTTCTCGTCGGTGGTCGCCCCCTCAAGTTGGCCGAGCTTTCGCGCCCGTGTGGAGAGCCTGGCCTTTTCATTTGCGGCCCAAAAGAAATCGGCGCCGTGAAAAGCACCATGCACTACACCGGTTGGCCTGGTCAGGAAATCCGGATAGCCGATCGAAATGAGAATGGGACTTCTGGTCACACATCCCAGGCTATCCGAAGTGTCGAGCAGCTCCCCAAGCGTGAGGTCGTGCTGGCGATGAGCTCCGGCATCGAAATAAACCCTGTAGTGATACTCGTGCTGCCTCGGCATGTAGACCCGATTCGTTACGTAGTATGGCATCGCTTCCATCAGGTAATCGGGCTCGCTGATGAGAATCGCTTTGGACAGTCGCGGCGTCGAGCTGATCAGGCGGCCGAAGGCAAGACTCGACGACGATGGATGCATCAGGTGCCGCCGAGCGACTATCGGCAGTGCGATAGTTTGGAACAACAACATTGGCAGGAGCCCGAATGCCATACGGCGCCTGAATTCCTCACGCCCGGATTCCTCCTTGTCCTGAATTGCGATCCAGCAAACCCCGACGATCAGGAACGTCACGATTCCCTGATGACGAATTGCGGCCGGATACACGCTCTGGAAAAAGATCTCGAATGAGAGAATTGAAATCGCGAACACCACCAGATGCTTACGGCTTCGCCATAGCGCCCATGCGATGGCGATGATTGCAATATCGACAACTATTCGGGAGGCGATTGTCGGATCAATGCCGGCTCGTATCCATGGCAGCTCGCCGGACGCCGCGATGTCAGAGACGTACACGCCCTTCAGCCCTTTGCCAGGATCGACAATGATCGATCGCAAAACCTGCGAGATGCCGAGTTGGTGGAGGGATGTCGCGTAGCTCATGTCTGGCGAGGGCTTCGCGGAAACGATCGCTGTGGCGATTCCGGCAACGGCGATAAATAGCCCGGCGAGTGACGATGGTTGGAGCAGTGTTTCTTTTCCCCCGTCGAACAAATCGAGCGCCCACAGAAGTACGATCATCGCGCTCGCCACAGCAGCATGAACGCTACAGTTCGCTGACAGGGCGAGCAGAATTCCTATTGGAATGGCGTGACGATCTCGCGACTTGAAGAGCGCGCAAGCGGCGAGCAAAAACATGATGCCGATGCCGTAGTTGCGCGCCATCACGCTGTATTCGTAGCCGAGAAACGCCCCGAAAACCGTGAGCAATCGAAGCCAGAACGGGAACGGACTGTAGCGAAGAATCAGGTAAGCAGTAACGCCGCCGATAAGGAGAGCGAGCACGGGCAGAACCAGATTTGACTGCGTGATTGCGAAGCCGGTTCGCAGAACCGCGTACCACAGTCCGGGATGACCCTCCTGGTGCAAATCCCCGAACATCGTTCCCCATGTCGCGGCCCTTGTCGCAATTGACAACGCACGCACTTCGTCGCGCCACATTTCGTGACGCGTCGCCAAAAACGACGTGAGCGCGACGAACGCCGCGAGCGGTATCCAGACTTGCGCGCCCCCCGGGGTTTCGTCGGTGGGGCGCGCGCCGGAAGTCATGATGACTTCGCCTCGAGCTTCTTTCCTTCGCGATCGAAAAGCGAAAACCGTTTAAGTCCGGAACGATGCAGCCGGAACTTCGCCGATGTCGCGAGCACCCCCATTCCGTAAACGACTGAACGACCGAAGTTGATCGACGACGCTTCCGCGAAATAGCGGGTCGGACACGATATCTCGCCGATCCTGAACCCGAATTCAGCGGCCTGCGCCAGAATCTGGTTGTCGAACACGAAGTCGTCGGAGCATTCCATCAACGGAAGCGTCTGTAGAACTTCTTTCGTGAACGTCCGATACCCGGTGTGATACTCGGAGAGCTTGATTCCGAGCAACAGATTCTGAAATGCGGTGAGCGCGCGGTTGGACAGGTACTTGTAGAGAGGCATTCCACCCTTTCTCGCGCCTTTCCCGAGAATTCGGCTCCCCAGCACGATGTCGAATTCGCCTGATGCGGCAAGCCAACCCATCGCGCCTATCAGGCGCGGCGAGTACTGGTAATCGGGGTGAAGCATGATGACGATGTCGGCGCCGCGCTTCAGCGCTTCGGTGTAGCAGGTCTTCTGGTTTCCGCCGTACCCGCGGTTGATCGAGTGAACGACGTAGGGGACGCCGAGTCGTTTTGCGACTTCAACTGTGTCATCGCCGGATGCGTCATCCACCAACAAGAGGTCATCGACGACGTCCGACGGAATTTCGGCGATGGTGCGCTCGAGCGTCTTGCCGGCATTGTATGCCGGAAGAACAACGATGACTTTTTTTCCGTTGATCATGCGGCTCGCATGAGGAGTTTCAACGTGGGATCGTGATCTGATCGGCTGAGATGCCGACGAATCGCGTTTTGTCCTGATCGCCGGCGTAGGGGCCCTGTTTTACCTCGACCATCTCCACTTCTTCGAGTACCTCGAAGCCATGTCCTCCCGTAGCAAGGAGAATGACATCGCCTGCCTCGAGGATCCGGCTCTCGAGATATTTCTGCGAGTTGTCGTAGAAATCCACCCGCAGTTTTCCGCGCTTGATGAACAGCACTTCCTGTGTGTACTGAACGCTGCGGTCGACCGGGTTGTGAACGTGCGGCTCGATGATCTTCCCGCTCGGATGGCGCATGTATGCGAGCTGCTGGGATAGATCATTCGGCGTGAAGAAATGAATGCCCGGCTCGGAGAACCGGTGGGACATAATCACGGCGAGGAGCTGGTCTCCGGTTT
>JBDUEH010000128.1:0-6580 GCA_040002555.1 Gemmatimonadales bacterium
TATCGAAATCTTCGTGAATTCGCCGAGATGGGGATGACCCGCCGGATCGATGAAGACACGACGCTCGCGTCACTCCACGGCAACGCGCAGTGGGACGCGGTTATGGCACGAATTGCTGGAAACGGCGCCACGATGGGCAATGCTGCAAGAGCGTTCGCGATGCCGGATTCGGACATGATCGCCGAGGACATCGTATACGATGCCAGGGGTCGCCGGTTTTTCATCAGCAGCGTTCGCCACGGGACGATTCTCTCGGCCACCCCGTCGGGCGCTGTGACAACGTTTGCGCGGCCTGTTGCCGCCGGATGGGGAATGATGGCACTTGCAGTCGATCCAACGAGGAGTGTCCTGTGGGCAACCACTGAAGCGGTCCCTCAATCCATCGGTTACACGAAGTCGGCTGGTGGTAGATCAGCCGTCCTGAGTTACGATCTCAATTCCGGAAAGCTTCTACAGAGATACGATCTTCCTTCGACCGAAAATCATGGGGCGGGCGATATCGCCATCGCATCGAATGGCGATCTGATCGTATCGGACGGAACTACCGGATCGATTTACGTCATCCGACAGGGCAAGTCGCTCGATCTGCTGGTGAAGCCTGGCGAGTTTCGCTCGCCTCAGGGCCCTGCAGTTTCACCCGACGGGACTCATTTCTACGTCGCCGACTATACGAGGGGACTGGCGCGTGTCGATCGCACGAGTGGACAGGTCACCTGGCTCGCGCATCCATCCAATGTTGCGTTGAACGGAATTGACGGACTAACGCTGGTGGACGCGCGCACGCTCATCGCCATTCAGAATGGTGTGGCGCCGAATCGTCTGCTGATGATCACGCTCGATCCGACTGGAAGTCGCGTGACGGGCGCAAAGGTGGCGATTCAGGACGCCGACCTGCTGCACGATCCGACTCACGGAGTTTTCATCGGGAGCGATTACTACTTCATCGCGAATGGCGGTTATGGCGCGTTCGGCGATGATGGGAAGGTCGCCGAAGGCGAGAAGGTTGTTGCACCCGTCATCGCACGAGTACCGAACATGCGATAGAGGCAATCAGCGCCGCTAACGGCAAGCGATAGGCCGTAGAGAGAGAGAGACGCGTTGACCGCTTTATCCATGGCCTGGCGGAATTCCGGATTCTCTGCTCGGCAGCTCAGGCGATCTCCTGCAATCGACGTTGCAGGTACTGTCTACACGGCAACCAGAAAATTTGAAGGTGCCGGCGTATACTCACTCTCGACCACCACAGGCGAGACGAAATGGAAACGCGAATTCTATGATGTAAGCAGCAATGTGGTTGTTGACGCGAATCGGACTGTCTACGTGGTTGCGCAGGCCTCACCGGACAGCGCTGTAACGTTCTACGGACATGCGCGACGGAGCAATTGTGTCCGCGACTCCCGGGCGTGATCCCACTTTCGACGGCCTGATCACGATTCACTCGAACCACCTTCTTTATTACGCTGCCGGCAACACCGTCTTCTTCGTTCCGACGGCGGGAGTGAGCTCGAGCGCTGCGTGGCCTGTAGATAGGCACGACGCTAAGCGATCAGCCCGCCGCTAAAGCTTCACTCGCCTTTTTTGCGGGCCAAGCGCTGTCACGGATGTCGGCGCAGCTTGAACCGACTGCTTCACCACTACGCTCGACTTCCTGCCAATTCCCACTGTGGCACCGAGCGGAGTCTTCGATTTCGTCTTATTGGCGGTCATCGACTTAACCACACCTTTCGACAACACAACTGGCTGCGTCTTGCCCTGCGCACTCGCGGTCGATGCGGAAAGAACCAGCGCCAGCCCGCCGATGATTGCAATTCTCATGGTAATGTCGCTCTTTATTGAATCGTCAGGGTGTATGGACCCTGTGTCGTCGTCGGCACCGATCGAGTAAAGATCGCGTAGTACGCCGACTGCGCCGCAGTGAAGGTCACACGTGCATTCTTCGTACTCGAATCGATGTCGTCGTTCTGCGTCACAAGCGATCCGTCAAGCTTCACGAGTTGCAGGAACGAATCCACGATGGTTGACGACATCGTGATCGTAACCGTCGATCCCGCGCCGACAAAAATCAGGTAGCCGTCGGAATAAATCGGCGTTCCACCCGGGCCCGCGAGATTGCAATCGGTCGCAGTGAGGTTTTGCGACGTGGATATTCCCTTCACGACAAATACGGCCTCGCAATTCGCGACGTCCGTCGGGGCGGTTGTGGAGCTGATAGTATAGTCGCCCGTCACGCCAGGGCCGAACGTCGTCGCGCCGAGCAGATAATTCCCCGCGGGAAGCAACGCCTTGATGCCCGAGTTCGTACCTGTGTCGAGCTCATCATCGTCCTCAGCCACGGTCGTTCCATCCGGCGTCGCCAGCAGCAAGTACGTGTCGAACACTGCCGACTCGCGGAAGAAATACGCTCCGGCCTGCGGAACGGTCGTGTTGTAGAAGTCGATGAAGCTGCCGTCGGGAGACTGACAGTCACTCGACGACAAAGTTCCGGTGGTGCTTTCCCCGAACGGTTGTGTCAGCCGAGCGGCGCATTGGTCGGAAAGGGCTACGGCATTGAACGTCGCCGATGGCAGACCGGAGCTGGTGGCAGATAACGAGTTCGCGCCAGCCGAGCTGCCAAGCGTCCAGCTGCCGACTGCAGCTACGCCTGCTGCATTCGTCACACTCGCGGCCCCGGTGATGGACCCGCCGCCCGATGCAACCGCAAACGTGACGGTAATGCCGGACTTCAGATTGCCGTTAGCGTCCTTGACTATTACTGAAGGCGGAATTGAGACTGCGCTGCCAACTATTCCAGACTGGTTATCACCGGCATTCTTTGCGAGTGAAGCCGCTGCTCCCGCAGTGAAACTAGCAGTGAAGTTGACGCTGAGTACACCAACGGCTGCATTGAGCACGTTGGTGCCGCCGACCGGTCCCAGCGTCCATGACCCGACGGTCGCAATACCTGAAGAGTTGGTGGAAGTCGTCGCTCCGGAAACCGATCCTCCCCCTGATACAACCGCAAATGTTACAGATACGCCGTTCGCCGGGTTGCCATTCGCATCCTTCACGATAACCGACGGCGAAATTGGAACGGCACTTCCCGCCGCTGCGGTTTGATTGTCCCCTGCGTTTCGCGCGATAGATGCGGCAGCTCCTGCGTTGGCTGTCGCGGTGAAGGAAACGCGGGTGAGTGATCCGGACGTAGCATTGAGGACGTTTGCACCTGCGGACGAGCCAAGATTCCACGATCCAACGGCAGCAACACCCGCAGAATTCGTCACGGCTGTTGCACCAGTAACTGACCCGCCTCCGGATGAGACCGCAAACGCTACAGTTATCCCGGATGTCGGATTGCCATTGGCGTCTTTCAGAATGACCGAGGGTGGAACCGGCACAGCGCTTCCCGCGGGAGCGGTCTGATTGTCACCGCCATTTTTCTCAAGCGATGCCGCCGGTCCAGCGGTCGATGTCGCCGAGAATGAAATGCCGGCAAGCGTTCCTGAGGTGGCGGTGATCGCGTTCGCTCCGACTGCGGGGCCGAGTGTCCAGCTGCCCACGGTTGCAACGCCGGAATTTGTGACCGCGGTCGCGCCTGTGACCGACCCTCCGCCGGACGAGACGGAAAAAATTACGGTCACGCCACCCAGCGGCGCACCGTTTTGGTCGGTCACAACAACGGACGGGGCCGGGGTTACAGCTGCGCCGGCAACACCGGTCAGGGATGTCGAGGAGTTCGCCGCCATCGCCGTCGCAACCAGGACTGGAGGCGGAGCTGCCGTTTCGCCCTTGCAGCCGAGCCCTGCGAGCAGGAGGAATGCGGCGGCTAAACGGGCCGAGCTTACAAGAGGTTGGTTTCTATGGAATGAACTGATCTTTAGCACAACTTCAAACTACACAGGAGTGGCCGCTTTCCGGGCACCCCTCCATCCACACTGTCCCCAGTCTTCGTCATCGAGACGGTGCTACTAAATTCAGACCATGACGCCTGACCGAACGCGTTGTAATAACGGACTCGGGCCTTTACGACGTCTCCGTTGTTGAACGCAACCGGAAGAGTCTGGTTCGCGCCCGGACCGCCTGAGAACTCCGACTTCTGTAAGACGAACGATCCCGAGCCAGGTGACTGCACCCAGAACTCCGCTTCTGCCGCCCAGGCAGCGGTAGTGTTTCCCCACCTTAGCTTGGCGGTTCCGCTCGACGAGCCGCTAATCGTGATGTCAACCGGAGTGTCAGTCAGCGGGTTCGCATACGTCTGACCTTCCGCGGTCAAACTTCCATCATCATTTGCCAACGGACGAGGCGATTCGATCCACTTCTCGTAGCTCCAGTAAGTGGCCGCGTTGATTCGCTGGTCGTTGCTCAGTCGTCCCATGGCCTGCTTCAGATGCTCCTGAAAAAGGGCTGTGGACTCTTTCGCCGGCCACCCGTGGAAGCCCCATCCGCCTAGTACCATGTTGGCGCCGTGTGCCACCGACCATTTCGCTTCGGCGTCAATTCGTGCCCACCAACCGCTCAAGTCCCCTGCATCGAACGCAACACCGAAATCGTCAAACCGCCATTCGTCAACTGGTGGTGGCGATCCATAACGCTGGACATACGCGCTGTAGAAATTATCGGCGTACGCGATGCCGTGAATGTTTGAGCACGGCACGTCCGGGACCGGGCAGCAATGCGGGTTTGGTTCTGCAAATCCGGCAGGAGAAAGCCTGGCGGTCGGATCCGCGCCACGAATGGAAACGACAAATTCGCGATACATACCGGCGTAGTCGTACGGTGAGGTGCAATACTGATCGGGCTCGTCGCCGAGGATGTAGAGGCGGCCGGGATTGGCGCGGGCGAATGCGAGGGTTGCCTGATCGGTGTACCAGTTGACGAACTGTCGGTCCATCCGAACGTCGAGCCCGAAGATCTGCGTCTGGATAGGACCTGAGACGTACTTCTGCGACCACGCAGTAAAGAACCTGTTGAAAGGGACGTTCGCGTTCCGCCCGACCTGCGCGGGCAGTGCTCTTGTCGGCGAGGTAACCAGTTCATCCGAGCACGCTGATGCCATCACTGCGAGGAGTGCTGCGGGGATGATCGCAGATCGAACGTATTTCGACGGCAATGAAGTCGGGTGATACATAGCTATCCTCTAAGTCGGCTGGGGCAAGGCCGGCTCTATTGTAGTTGCTAGCGTTTTGGGTGTGCGCCCAAACTAAGATGGATTTCCGATCTGACAAGAGCGGAGTTTCGCCGCGCCTTCGGGTCCCATCTTTGATGATGACGTGCCGGCACCTAAATACGTCACGGACGGCCAATTGCAAAGTCGGGGAAACACCTGATGAAGAGTTGCCCCTGTTTGCGCTTCCCGGAGCTGGCAATGATTGCCGATTAATTGAAACACGTGTCTATCAGGGCACCCTTTGCTCGAGTTGTGAGCCCTCGAACTTCTCAACGCCGCGCGTCAACCACCGGCGTTCCGGCATTCGCCTTCGCGTAATCGACCAGCAATCTGTCCGCGGTCACGAGCGGGACATTGTTCAGCTGCGCCGTCGCGATGAGCATGCGATCAGCCGGATCGTTGTGAGCCGCTCCCGCGAGCCGAGTGCTCAGGAGCAGCACATCGCGATCGATCGGGAGGAATCGAATCCCCGGCGCGGCCGATGCCCGAGAGAGCCACACGCCTGAATCGACCGACAACGTCAGCTTTCCCTTCGCAGCCTTCACAGCGACTTCCCAATATGAAATGTCGGAAACAAGCAGCCGACTTGCCTTACCACTCCGCTCGATGAGAGAACTGACCGGCCGACTCAACTGCTGCGATGCCCCCTCGAGATACCATATCCAGATGTGCGTATCGAGAAGAAGAGGTCCGTCGTAATCGCGAAGCTGCTGTGGCAGCAGGACCTTCGATCCTGGAACGCTCCTCAGAGATCGCCCCAGGCATCGAAGTCGGGTGACACGATGTCATCCTCAGCCAGCACCGTCCCGCGCATGAATCCAAGCGCACTCGGCGCCTCCACATCAACGGGCACGAGGCGAGCGACGGCATTGCCGTGCTTGGTTATCACGACCTGAACGCGCTCGTCTTGAACCTTATCCATGAGTGCAAGGCAAGTATTCTTGAACACGCCGGCAGGAACCTCGAGAATGGTTGACGACTCTAATGATGCAGACGAGGCCTTCGCCGAGTGTGATCCTTTGTGTGTGTTAGTCATCGAAATACCCGCCTGCTCTTTTTTGCTTATGGCCACGGAATTATAGCCATAGCCACATTATATAGCCATGTGGCCTGAGATTCAAGCTGGCGCAGCAAGAATGTCCGATGGGCAACGAGCTCAACGCTGCGGGACGAACTCCCAGCGTCCAATCGCAACCGCGATGACTGCCAGATCCGTCGGACGTATCGCGGTCGGAACGCCTACTTGTTCCCGCAGGCCCGTCAGCTGTACCCCCATGTCCTGAACGGCGTAGGACTCCTGGGCCATCCCGGTACTCAGCACGACGAGTCGCCCGAGTGACCCGCCTGCAGCTTCCGCCATCGACTCGGCGTCCAGCCGAGCCTGCGCGACAGCGGCCTTCAATGCATCGCGACGGGCATTCGGCATGTCAGGGCCGC
>JBDUEH010000129.1:0-6532 GCA_040002555.1 Gemmatimonadales bacterium
AGATCGAAGGAATGGGAGCAGGCCGGCTTGTTGACCAATGCGGGCTGAAAGGCTTTCGACATGGCAATGCGCAGATTTCACACATTCACGCGAACATCATGGTGAATCTCGGTGGGGCCACGGCGCGCGACGTACGAGAGCTCATAGCCATCGCGCAGAAAGCCGTCGAAGACAAGTTCGGAGTGAAGCTCGAACCAGAAATCGGGTTTATCGGGGAGTTCTAAAGAGCTCCGACCGTTTGCTTGTCGGCCTCTTCGGTCGCCTTCGTCCATTCTTCCATCGCAGCGTCCAGCTTTTTCTTGAGCAGTTCAAGTTCCTTTCCGCCAGTGATCGCTTTTTTCTTTCCGTCGGGTGTCGTGTAAAGACCCGGATCGGCCATAACGCTCGTGAGCTGCGCGATGCGCGCCTCGAGGTCTTCCACCATTTTTTCGGCGGTCTCCGCCCTCTTTCTGGCTAGTCGGACGTTGTCGCGGCCTTTCCCCTTGTCATCTTCGCGCCGTTTGGTCTTTTGCTTCTCGTGCATCCGGCGGAGGGACTCTTCCTCTGACGCATTCACCGCAGCAGCGTGCGCCCGCTCATTGCTGACCGTTTCCCATTCAGAGAATGTTCCGTCAAAATCCGTGATCCGGCGATCATGCAGTAGCCAGACCCGATCCACGAGAGTACGCAGCAGCTCACGATCGTGGCTTACGAGCATCACAGTTCCTTCATACTCCTGAATGGCATCTTCGAGAGATTCGATTGACTCGACGTCCAGATGATTCGTTGGTTCGTCGAGAATCAGGAGATTCGCACGAGCAAGAACGATCATGGCCAGCGCGACGCGCGCTCTCTCTCCGCCGGAGAGCGTCCCCGCGAACCGCTGTACTTCATCTCCCGAGAATCCGAAGCGAGCCAGGTGCGCCTGCACCTGCCGCCTTTCCCATAGCGGTCGCAGATCGGCGATGACGTCGTAAAGAGACCGATCCATCGGAACCTGACCAAGGTCCTGTCGATAGTAAGCAGCTTTAATCGATCCGCCGAGCCGAAGCTCGCCCCCCATTGTGTCCAGATCTCCGGTGAGAGTACGAAGCAACGTCGATTTGCCTGCTCCGTTTGGTCCGAGGAGCCCGAGTATTTGGCCGCGCTTGATCGAGGCAGTAAAATCTTCAATGAGAACGCGGTCATCGATTCCGACCGAAACTTTATCCGCGACGACTACCAGATCTCCACCGCGATCTGCAATGTCTAGACGAAGACCCATGGTACCGTCTGACCCAATCGGCGAACTCAGTCTGGGTAGCCGAGCGAGAAGCTTGCGTCTGCCTTTCGCCTGTTTGGTGTTCTGGCCGGCGAGATTTCGTCGAATGTAGTCTTCCTGATTGTCGACGAATTTCCGCTGCTTGTCGAACGCACGCTGCTGTGAAAGACGTCGCTCTTCACGCTGCCGTACGAAGGCTTCGTATCCGCCCGTGTAAGCGAAGGCCGAATCACCTTCGAAGTGCAGAATGTGATCGGCGACGCTCGCGAGGAATGCGCGATCGTGACTGATCAGGATGATCGTCTTGTCGCTTGCCTTTAGATATCCCTCGAGCCATTGAGTGGTATCGAGGTCGAGGTGGTTGGTTGGCTCATCCAGCAGAAGGACGTCGGCGGGACTGACGAGCTGTCGTGCGACACCAAGTCTTCCGCGCTCTCCTCCACTTAGTTGAGTAAGGCTTCGAGTCCGCGCCTCTACCGGATCGAACCCAAGTCCGTGAAGCACCGCGTCGACTCTCGGGGCAAACGTGTAGCCGCCCTCGCGGTCAAACCGTTCGAGATCTCGATCGTAACGCGCCAGCATGGCTGGTGTCGATCTCTCTGCCAGCTCTCCAATCTTTATGCTTTGCTCAGCGAGTGATTGTTCGAGCTTGAGCAAATCCGCAAACTGTCCAGCGGCGGCGGTCCAGACGCTGTCGGCGTCGCCAAAATCACGATGTTGTTCGAGAAGTGAAATAGTGAGGTTCGGCTGCTTTGAGACAGCACCAGCCGTCGGTTCCTGTTGACCGGTAATCAGGCGAAATAGAGTCGTTTTTCCGGTGCCGTTTCGTCCGATGACTCCCCATCGCTCACCGCGTGCGACAGTGAATGTTATGTCTTTGAAGAGTAGCGTTGCCCCGAACTGAACCATCGCACCAGAAACGGATATCTGCGTCACGAACGAATCGCCTCTTCACATGCATCGAAGCATCGCTGAACCGTTTCGAGTGTGTGATCACCCATGTGACCGATTCTGAAGGTGGTCGCTCCTAGTTTGCCATACCCGCCGCCGACAGTTATTCCACGCTTCCTGACCTCCCGGACAAACGAAGGGCCGGCAATTCCAGCAGGCAGCTGAATAGCCGACACTGTGGGCGACCTGAAATCGGAAGCGATGATGTTTGCCCAGTTCGCTCCGGTTCTTTCGCGACTGTCCTCGAGCCAGGCCGACGTGGCTTGCGCCATTGCTGAGTGCCGTGTCCAGCGCGCCTCAATGCCTTCACGCACGATTGAATCGAGCTGCACTTCGAGCGCGTAGAGAAGTGAGAACGCTGGTGTCGCCGGCACCTGATTGGATCTTGCGTACTTCTCCATCTCGATAATGTCGAAGTACACACCCCGGCCGCCGGATTCCGCAGCGAGCTTCAGAACTTCCTCCGACGCAGCGGCGAACGCGAGTCCCGGTGGAAGTGCGATCGCTTTCTGGGAACCCGTAAGAACGAAATCGAGCCTCCATTCGTCGAACCGGAGTTCTGCTCCACCGAGGCCGCTTACGCTGTCAACGAAGCAGAGGGCACCGCGCCGGTGCGCGGCGTCCGATAGGTCGCGAATTGGATTGAGAGCGCCGGTTGATGTTTCCGAGTGGGTAGAGGTTATAGCTCTGTATTCCGTTTTTGTTAGATAATTATCTAATCCTTCCACGGAATGGACCTGGCCCCACTCAACCGAGTAACGATCGACTGACCTTCCGCACGCCTCGGCAATGTGAGCGAAGCGCTCCGAAAAAGCACCGTTCACGAGGCAGAGAATCTTCCCTGGAGGTAGAGCCCTGATCGCCGCTTCCATCATCCCGGTCCCGGACGACGCGGCCACCAGCACTGTACGTTCGGTCTTGAAGAGATGCTTCAGGCCAGCCTGGAGCCTCGAAAAAAGCTCCTCGAACTCGACGCTGCGGTGCGGAATCATTGGCTTCAGCATTGCTCGAAGAACTTCTTCGCGTACTTCCGTTGGCCCCGGTAAGAAAAACGTCCCGAAATCAGTTTGGCTTGGCATATCGCAACCTAGTGCCCCGCAGACGATGGATACAATCGAGGCTCACCGCGCTGTCCATTTCTTCCACTCCGGTTCGCCCGCGCCGATGGTAAGCAGCGACCCGTTTCGCACGAGAGGCATCTTGAGCAACAGCGGTTCCTCGGAGAGCTTCTCGAGCCAGCTATCGTCGGACATTCTGGCATGCCTGAGTCCGAGATCCTGGAAAGTCGGAGAGTCGGAATCGATCAGGGCTCCAACACCAAATTTCTGCGCGAATCGTCGCAGCTCCCCGAGCGAGGCGGCCCTCTCATTGAGGTCGACAAAATGAGTCTTGATACGTCGCTCCGAAAAGAAGCGAAGCGCCTTCCGTGTATCGGAGCTCTTTTTGACTCCAAAAATCTGCACTTCCATGAATTAGGTTCTCGCTATGCCCGGTAACCGTGTGGAGAGCTAATCGTGACGACAGGGTTTACGCCTGCCTGGTGGCTCCGCGGACCCAACCTTCAAACGCTCTGGGGAAAATTCTTTCGCCGCAAAGCGAACGTCGAAACATTCGTAGAGCGACTGGTCACCACTGACGGTGACTTTCTCGATCTTCATCATCTTCCGGGCCGGGCAGATATGCCCTTGTTGGTTCTCCTGCACGGCCTCGAAGGGTCCATACGCTCACATTATATCCAGGGCCTCCTCACCGAGGCGAATAGAAGGCATTGGCACGCAACTCTTCTCGTCTTTCGTTCCTGCGGAAACGAGCTGAATCGAACCCGGCGGTTCTACCATTCCGGAGAGACGACCGACCTCGGGTTTGCGCTGGACCATCTCGCGGCTTCGTTTCACGACTCGCCAATAGTTCTTGCGGGCGTATCGCTTGGCGGCAATGTCCTGCTCAAGTACCTGGGTGAACAAGGCGATCGAATATCGCCCCGAATTCGGGCGGCGGCGGCAGTCTCTGTCCCGTATGACCTTGGCCGCGCAGCCGACTACATCGATCGCGGCTTCGCCAGAGTCTATCAGCAAAGCTTCATCAAGTCTCTAAAGGCGAAGACGATGGCAAAGATTGTCTCTTTTCCCGACATCGCTGTCCGGGAAACCATCGAGTCTATTCGCACGATTCGCGATTTCGATAACATGGTTACGGCTCCAATTCACGGATTCGAGAATGCCGACGACTATTACCGTAAATCGAGCTCACTGGGCTGGATCGACCGGGTTCGGGTGCCAACGCTCCTGTTGAGTGCGGTTGACGATCCATTTCTTCCGTCGCAGGTTCTCGATGAAGTTCGATCGCTCTCAAAACAAAATCCGTCTCTTCGGGTTGAGTTTTCAGAGAGCGGAGGTCATGTCGGTTTTGTCGCTGGAAACAGTCCGTTTCATGCTCGCTACTATATGGAAAGACGAGTGGGTGATTTTCTTGCACACCAGCTCAATCTCCCGGAATCGATTATTCAAAACGGAGGAAAGCCTTGATGATGAGCGGAAAGATGCGTCTGTCTATTGGTGCGATCGTATTTCTTGCCGGATGCACAACAACCGGAATGAATGGCGCGAACGACCATTCGGACCACGATACAATGCCGGCCGCCGCTTCGGTCTCGGTGCCAGCGAACGCCGGACTCCCGGCCGATGCAGCGACAGCGCGGGCCCGCCTTGCGAGTTCGCCGAGGCACGGTGAATGGGTCACTTACAAGTCGGGCTCGGACAGCATTCGTGCGTGGGTCGTTTATCCTCAGCGAAAAAACAATGCGCCAGTGGTAGTGGTCGTTCACGAGATCTACGGCTTGACTCCCTGGATTCGTGCCGTTGCTGACCAGTTCGCAAGCGAAGGTTACATCGCCATCGCACCTGATCTGCTCACGATGAAGGGTCTTCCAAACGCTACCGATAGCGTCCCTTCCGACTTGGCGACCGCCGCAATACGTACGCTGAATCCTGATGATGTTCAGCGCTATATCGACGCGACTGCCAGCTATGCCATGGCCCTCCCGTCGGCCCAGAAGAAATACGGCATCGTCGGATTTTGCTGGGGAGGCGGAATTTCGTTTCAGCACGCCGTTCATTCTCCGGCACTTGGGGCATCGGTCGTTTATTACGGCGTCTCGCCAAGCAACGAATCTCTCACTGCTGTCAAAGCTCCCGTGCTCGGCCTATACGGCGGAAGTGACGCGCGCGTCGGTGCAACGGTTCCGCCGGCTGACTCCACGATGCGGGCGCTTGGCAAGACCTTCACGCATTACAGTTATGATGGCGCTTCGCACGGGTTCCTTCGGCAGCAGAGCGGTCAAGCGGGCGCGAACCTGACCGCAACTCAACAGGCGTGGCCGGCGACAATTGTCTGGTTCCGCCGCTATCTGGGTGCGTGAGCCAAGTGATTCTCAAGTACCTGTTCCTCGCGATTTTCGTCGGTGGGCTAGCGCTCGCCGTTAACTCGATGTTGCACGGAATCGAGCGCTGGAGACGAAGAAAGTCTTCCAAGCCGTCAGCGGTGATAAATCCGCCGACGGTTGCGGCTCTTGCTGCCGGAATTGGTGCAACGGGATATTTGCTGGTTACCCGCACGACGTTGAACGTTCTGCCCACGATTATGCTGTCATTGCTGGCCGGCGTGGTCGCGCTTGCCGGCATGATCGTGCTCATGGCAAAATGGGCACTCCGTCCGCCGCTTGACGGTACACATCACGACGAAGAAGACATTCACGGTCAGATCGCTACCGTGACCCGCGTGATCACGCCGTATTCCGATGGTGAGATCGAATACTTCGCCTGGGACCGCAATCATGTCCTGCCCGCATCATCATTGGCGTCGATCTCCGTGCCGGAGGGCACTGAGGTCGTCATCGACTCTATTGATAAAGGCGTCGCACGTGTGGAACTCTGGTCAGTAGTCGAAACACGTTTATAGTCGCTACATCGCGTAGAGCCTGAGCCATTCCGGCCAGTTCCCGCTGAGCTCGAAGAATTCGTCGTAGTACACAAGACCGCGCGCCTCGAAATACGCTACGACGAGCCCGATCATGTCATCGGATTGCAGAGGTCCAATCAGGACCAGGCCACCTTCTACCTGAAATTCTTCGTCTGTCAGATTGAAGAGAGCGTCAATTTCAGGTCTGTTGATGGCAGCGCGCTCAAAAGCATCCTTCTTAATGAGTATGGTCGGCAATCCCGCGGCAACTTTCAGGGGCAAAGGCTTATCCTCACGGTTCGGCTGACAGTCGGTGGCAATCCGGCGTTAGCTTCAATGTATGTCTGGCGGTAATACCTCGCGCTCGATCGAAGCGCATTTCGA
>JBDUEH010000130.1:0-6490 GCA_040002555.1 Gemmatimonadales bacterium
ACCGTTCCCGAGAATCTTGACGATCTCATCAGAGCAGTTCGCGACGACAAGAGCGAGCTCGGAATCGCGTTCGATGGAGACGCCGACCGCATCGGCCTCGTCGATGAAGACGGAGAGATTATCTGGGGCGATCATCTCCTGATTATCTATGCGCGGGACGTACTTGCCCGCACGGGGAGGGGACAGCCGATAATCTTCGATGTGAAATGCTCGCAGGCCCTTCCCGAGGAAGTCGAGAAAGCCGGCGGCGTTCCGCTGATGTGGAAGACCGGCCACTCGCTTATCGAAGAGAAGATGCACGAGACGCACGCCCCGATTGCAGGCGAGATGTCCGGCCACATGTTCTTCGCCGAAGGCTGGTACGGATTCGACGATGCGATGTACGGTGCGGCAAGGCTACTCCGTATCGTCGCCGACAGCGGCAAGAGCGTCAAGGAGATGATGGCCGATGTTCAGAAGTTCGTCTCGACTCCGGAGATCCGCGTTGATTGCGCAGATGACATGAAATTCGGAATCGTCGATGCGGCGAAGAAACATTTCGCATCGGAGCACAAGGTCATCGAAGTCGATGGCGTACGCGTCATTTTTGGAGATGGATGGGGCCTGATTCGCGCATCCAATACGCAGCCTGTGATCGTCATGCGCTTCGAAGCGCGGACTCAGGCCGATCTCGACAGCATTCGGTCGGAGATGGAAGGTTGGGTGCGCCAGCAGGGCGTCTCCATCTGACGTGACTGCAAGGCGGCGGCTCGGTGCCGGGCTCGTCGCTGCCGCGACCGTTCTTCTCGTCGGCCGCGTGCTCGCCGTCGTGTATGCCGACTATTCGTGGCATGCAGCGCTTGGCGCCGCGCCTCTCTGGCGGGAGCGCATCTACGATACCGTCGCAATCCATCTCGTTTCAGCGACGTTCGCCGGGCTGTTCGCGCTGATCAATTTGTTCGCCATCAGGAGAAGTATCGTTTCGCTCGCTTTCCCAAGGCGACTGGGCAACGTGGAGTTCGGCGAAGAGGTGCCGCAGAACCAGCTCGACCAAATCGCGTTCGTGCTGTCCGCTGGGGTCGCAGCCCTGATGACTCTTGCCGTCCCACGGTGGGAGAGTCTCGCCATGCTCCGCACCGGCCCGCGGTTTGGGGAGACCGATCCGTTCTTTCAAATGGATCTGAGTTTTTTCGTTGGGTGGCTGCCGCTCGAATCAGAAGTGTATACGTGGGTTCTCGCGCTCCTCATACTTGTTGGATCGCTGGTAGTCGGTCTCTATGCGCTTACTCCGAGCCTTCGGTGGCATCGCGGATCGTTTCACGTGTCGGTACGAGTTCGCCGCCACCTGTCGATTCTGTCTGCACTATTTCTCCTCACGATGGCGTGGAGCTATCGCCTCGACGGCTATGAGCTGCTGATTCACGGCAGCGGTCCGGATGGAATGTTCTCGTACGTCGATCATCAATGGCTCATTCCTGCGTACCTGTCACTATCAGTCGGAACAGTTGCCGCCGCCGCGCTCGTTCTCGTCAGTGGCTGGATGGGCCAGGTACGCGCGGGATTTTTCACGGTTAGCGCGGTCCTGATTTTTTCTGTAGCGCTCGACCTCATCTTGCCGTCGGTCGTGAAGCAGGTTGGACTCGCCACTGGCCAGACGGCCCGCGACACTCCATATGCGTCCACCCGAGCCGCGTTTACACGCCGAGCCTACGGCCAGGACCGGTCGGTGCTGCTGGAGATTCCAAAGGAAGTCTCCCGCTTTTCATCTTTCGTGGATTCGTCGCGGGTCGCAAAGGTGATGACCCTCGCGCATGACAGCCTTGTTGTGTATCCCGGAGCATCCGGATCCGCGATAGTAAAACGTGGACCCAACGTGGCCGCGCCGGTGCTTGGCAACGGGTTGACGCGCATCGTTAACGCGTGGGCGGAGCAGCGGCTCGATCTCGTCTGGAGTTCTTTGCCTGCGAACGCAAAGATTGTTCGGCGACGCGACGTACGGGAGCGTGTTTCAGCCTTGATGCCACTGTTCGCGCAGGGCAGTGACGTGGCCCCCGCATACCTCGGCGATTCTCTTAACTGGGTTGTAGAGCTATACTCGGCGTCCGACGTGTATCCGCTCAGCAAGCACTATGTGCTCGCGGGCGCTGACCGCAGCTACTTCCGTCACAGTGCAACTGCGCTGGTGAACGCCGCAACGGGAAGAACCGTTGTCGTCCCCGCGCCTGGTGCCGATCCAATTGCCACTGCGTGGCGCGCGCGATTTCCCGCACTGATCCGGCCCGGAGCGCCTGACCTGCTCGATGCCCTGACGTCGTCTCCATCCGCGCAGATCCCTGAATCTGGTTCCGCGATCTTCCCCGCTGGAAGCGATGCGGCGTTTCGTGCAAACGTCACGCGTCTCTATGCGCGGATGCGGAGCGCGCTGTCAGGCGGCGACCTGAAGGCATTCGGTGCGTCGTACGATTCGCTTGGCGCGCTAGTCGAGAAGCGTTGACAAACCAGCCTGCTCATCGGACCGCCGTCGTAGCACTCGGCGGCAATGCGCTGTCTCCGCCGGGTGAGCGTTCGACGATAGGCGATCAGTTTCGGCATACCCGCGAGAGTCTCGGCCCAATCGTGGATCTTGCTGCTGAGGGCTGGAATCTCTGCGTTGTTCACGGCAACGGTCCGCAGGTCGGTGATGAGCTCGTCCGCAACGAGACGGCGAGAGCAGAGGTTGCACCGCTGCCGCTCGGTGTTCTTGTAGCCAGCACTGCGGGCTGGATCGGATACATGGTTCAGCAGTCCATCGAAAACGCCCTGAAAAGGGCTCGAATCACGCGCGCTGTTGTCACTGTGATTACTCAGGTTGAAGTCAGTGCCAAAGATCCAGCGCTCGCGAAGCCGACAAAATTCATTGGTCACGAAATTCCTAAAGGCCGCGCGTTAGCGCTCGAGAAAGACGGGCAGGACGTGAAAATCGATTCGCGAGGCTGGTACCGTCGCGTAGTTGGTAGCCCATTGCCGCTGGCAATCCATGAGATTGGGGTGATCCGCCAGCTCGTTGACGAAGGGACGATTGTCATCGCCGCTGGCGGTGGAGGAATTCCAGTTCACCTCGACAATAGCGGGACGCTCGAAGGAATCGATGCCGTCACGGATAAGGATTTATCGGCGGCCGTTCTCGCGCGTGAGCTCGGAGCCGAGCTTCTCCTGATACTCACGGATGTCGATGCCGTCTACGCCGGTTGGGGAACGGACCAACAGCGCGCGTTGGCCCGACTGACGACGGATGAAGCCGATTCTCTCGACGCAAAAGGCGCGTTTGGCGCAGGCAGCATGGCTCCAAAAGTAAGAGCCGCCGTAGAGTTCGTCAGGAGCACGGGCGGTCGCGCGGTCATAACTGAGTTGAGCAGGGGCCTCGACGCAGTACATGGACGCGCAGGGACTACCATAGCCCGTTAATTTCCATGTTCAAATCCAGCAACCACTCACCCGCGACGATCATCGCGGAGCGGAGAAAGTGTGAATATCCACGAGTATCAGGCAAAGGAAATTTTTCGGGCCGCGGGAATACCGATTCCGCCCGGTGAAGTAGCGACCACGGCCGCCGAGGCCGAGGCAATCGCGAGAAAGTTTGGTGGCACCGTTGTGGTGAAGGCGCAGGTTCATGCTGGCGGTCGCGGGAAGGCAGGCGGAGTAAAACTCGCTAAGACGCCCGAAGAAGCACGCGACGTTGCCGAGAAGATCTTGAAACTCACGATCAAGGATCTTCCGGTACAGAAAGTTCTCGTCACTCCCGCAGCGGACATCGAAACGGAAGCGTACGTTGGCGTCATTGTCGATCGCGCGTCCAGGCGTGCGGTGTTCATGGTAAGTCCGGCTGGCGGAATCGACATCGAGCAGGTCGCCGCCGAAACTCCTGAAAAACTCATGCGATATCCGGTTGATCCGCGGTATGGCTTGATGCCGTTCGAAGCAATGGAAATGGGTTTCTTCCTCTACAAGGACGTCAAGAAGGCCCGCGCTGCCGCGAAGATCATGCAGCAGCTTTATAGTGCTTTCATCGACAGTGGCGGATCGCTGGCCGAGATCAATCCGCTCGTGACGACTCCTGCCGGAGACGTCGTTGCGCTCGACGCAAAGATGGTAATCGACGACAACGAGCTCGACCGGTATCCAGCCGTTGCAGCACTTCGTGATGAATCGTCCGAAGCCCCGTCCGAGGTCGAGGCGCGGAAGGCAAACCTCACGTTCATCAAGCTCGACGGAAACGTTGGCTGCGTGGTCAACGGCGCCGGACTCGCGATGGCAACGATGGATCTCGTGAAGTACTACGGTGGCGAGCCCGCGAACTTCCTCGACATCGGCGGTTCGTCGAATCCGGAGAAAGTTGTCAACGCTCTTCGTATCATCACGTCAGACCCGAGTGTGAAGGCGATTCTGTTCAACATCTTCGGCGGAATCACGCGCACCGACGACGTAGCGAACGGCATCGTCACCGCAACAAAGCAGAACCCGCTTAAGGTTCCAATCGTCATCCGACTCACCGGAACCAATGAAGAAATTGCACTCAAGATTCTTTCCGAAAATGGATTCTCGGCCATGACTGACATGGACGAAGCCGTGAAGAAAGCCGTTTCACTCGCAACCGGGGCCGCAGCGTGAGCATCTTCATCGACAACGACACCCGGCTGATCGTCCAGGGCATCACCGGTCGCGATGGTTCATTCCATACGCGACAGATGATCGAATACGGAACCAAGGTCGTGGCCGGCGTTACGCCCGGAAAAGGCGGCCAGAAGTTCGACGAGACCGTTCCGATCTTCAACACGGTCGAAGACGCAATAAAAGAAACCGGCGCCAACGCGACGGTGATTTACGTACCGCCAATGTTTGCGGCGGATGCGATGATGGAGGCAGCTGATGCCGGAATTCCGTTCATCGTATGCATCACAGAAGGCGTTCCAGTCCTCGATATGACGAAGGTCTATCCCTTCGTGAAAGAAAAGGGCGCGCGTCTTCTCGGACCCAATTGTCCGGGACTTATCTCCCCGGGCAAATCGAAAGTTGGAATCATTCCCGGGCGGATCTGCACCCAGGGCAGCATCGGACTCGTAAGTCGCTCAGGGACGCTGACATATGAAGTCGTGTTCCAGATGACGCGTGCCGGCATGGGTCAGACGACATGTGTGGGAATCGGCGGCGACCCGATCAACGGCACGAACTTCATCGATTGCCTCGAGGCGTTCGAAGCCGATCCGGATACGGAATCGGTGGTGATGATCGGAGAGATCGGCGGGACCGACGAGCAGGAAGCGGCAAAATTCGTCAAGGAGAAAATGACGAAACCAGTGGTCGGGTTCATCGCCGGACAGACCGCACCGCCGGGTCGCCGGATGGGCCATGCGGGCGCGATTATCTCCGGATCGGCTGGCACAGCGGCCGAAAAGATGGAGGCCTTCGAGGAGAACGGAATTGGCGTCGCGAAGCGCCCAATCGATGTCGTGCAACTTCTCAAGAACGCTTAACTAAATCATTACAGGACAATAATATGGCTGGCGGCACCACACTCACGATTGTAAAGCCCGACGCATTCAATTCAGGCAAGGCTGGCAAGGTCATCGCGCATCTGGAGCAAGACGGTTTCAAGGTCGTCACTGCTCGCGTGCTCCACATGACCGAAGCCCAGGCCGGAGCATTTTACGAGGTCCACATGGAGCGCCCGTTCTTTGGCTCGCTTGTGAAGTTCATGACGTCTGGTCCATGCATGCCGATGGTCCTCGAAAAAGACAATGCCGTCGTCAGCCTCCGCGACGCGATTGGCGCGACCGACCCGGCAGAAGCGGCCGAGGGCACGGTCCGGAAGCTCTTCGCGGAGTCGAAGGAGAGGAATGCGATTCATGCTTCGGACTCTGATGATAATGCTGCCCGGGAATCAAGGTTCTTCTTCTCCGAAGCGGAGCTCATCGCGGCTCGCTGACAACTGCAACTGCCACTAAAAGGCGATAGTGGGATGGTAACGGCGGATAGTGGGATGAGAGCCGAACGACGGAATTGAAAAGGTTTGGAAACGGAACGTCAGAAAAGCGAATTGTCCCAACCATTCTTTAAGCTGTTCCGCCGTCATCCCACTATCAGCCTTTACCATCCCACTATCGCAGTTAATGGCAGTTTTGGGCCCTGAGAATGACAGGAATTCAGGAGAGCAGAGGACTTTTCGTAGCCCCCTAAGGTCGCTAGCTTTAAGAGCTTATGCTGTCGTTTGACATCCGTTCATTGGAGTCTGAGGCAGCGCAGGTTGACGGTCTCCTGAACGCTGATGACAGTGTGTGGGAAGATGGCGATTTGCGCCCCTCCAGCTCGATCAAAGTTCAGGGCCGGCTCTCATCAGCCGGACAATCCCGCTTTTATTTTAGCGGGCACCTGAGCGGTGAAGCAACAATCGCCTGCAGCCGCTGTCTCACCGAGGTGGGCGCGTCGGTGGACGAAGATGCGCATTTCATCTATTCGTCGGAGGGGGAAGACAGCT
>JBDUEH010000131.1:0-6468 GCA_040002555.1 Gemmatimonadales bacterium
GCGTCGTTGATTCGAAGGATGTGATCGTAGATATCGCGGAAGTATATCTGCGTATCCACAGCCAGCAGCGAGCTCGGCCGATTTGTGAGGATGCTGAAGACGTCGCGCTCCGGCGCGAGATGCCGGCGAAGGCTGAGCACCAGCTTCTTGACGCTGAAAATTTCGCGTAGTGCGCTCTGGTCGAACGAGCCAAAAACCCTTTCCTCGAGTCCGTCAACAAACGTGTCGAGCTGGTCAAGAATCGGGAAATAGGCGTTGACTGCCTCGTCTACAACGGCGTGCATGAGACGCGCAGGACCCGCTTCAGCCAGCTCCGGTTTTCTCTGCAATAAATCGCGAGTGGCATCAACCGGCGATGTCTGCCCACCGTGTACGGTGACAAGGAAGTTGTGACCGAGGAAACAGGTGAGGTTGACCGTCTCGATGTCGTACGGGTCGTCAGTCTGGTCGAGAAAGGCGATCGTACGAACAATGAGAATGAGGAAGCCCGCATATTCCTCGATCTTCACACGCGATTGCGGATTGAGGCTGTCTTCTATCGCGAGCGGATGGAAGCGGAACACATCCTTTAGGAGTGCCACCTCGGCGGGTTCCCGTAAATCGATGTCGACCCACAGCGTTCCCTTTCCGCTGTCCTTTGCGGTGCGTATTTCATCGATGCTCAGGCCCGTTCTAATCGAGTCGGGCCCGTCGTGGTAACAGCTCCGCATGCCGGGGGAAGGCGCGTCAGGCAAGGGCAATGATATGAGTGATTGCAGCTTCTCCAAGCCGGTCGAGCGCGTAGCCTCCCTCGAGGGAACTGACGAGGCGTCCGCCACTTAGTGATTCGGCGCGCGCTACGAGATTGCGAGTCAGCAAATCGATGTCCTCGATCTCCAGTGTGAAACCGCCAAGTGGATCTCCAGCAAGACAATCAAATCCGGCAGAGAGAACGATCAAATCGGGCTTGAATCCTTTAGTCGCGTCATCGATACCCCTCTCGAATGCATCAACGTAATGCTGCGGCCTTAGCGACGGTGCCATCGGGACATTCCAGATCGTGTTGAGCGGTCCGCGATCCGACGCTGCGCCGGTCCCCGGATACCACGGCCATTGGTGCATCGATACGAAATGAATATCGCGCTCCTGCTCCACGAGTGCTTGAGTTCCGTTGCCGTGATGCACGTCCCAGTCGACGATCAAAACCCGTTCGGCGTCATGGCGGGCTCTGGCGTACAAGGCGGCAATCGCGACGTTCCCGAACAGGCAGAACCCCATCGAGCGGTCCTTTAGCGCGTGGTGGCCGGGAGGTCGGACAGCGCAGAACGAGCGGAGATTTTCGCTCGAAAAAGACCGGTCGACTGCGTCAAGAACGCAACCGGCTCCGGCTCTTCCGGCGTCCCACGAGCCTTCACTGGCGACCGTATCGTTGTCGAGTTGACCGCCGCCGGCAGCGGCGACATTCTCGACAAACTCGATGTATTCCCGGCCATGTGCCAAAGCAAGCTCATCGGCGGTGGCGTGCCGTCCTTCCAATTGGTCGACGCTTTCGAAAAGATCGGGATTGTTGCGGAGCGCACGAGTAATGGCGCGCAAACGGCCGACATGCTCAGGAGCTCCCCATCCCGTGTCATGACGGCCGCAATCGGCGTGTGATATGAAACCGACGCGCATCGGTGCGCCGCGGGCTACCTGACCGGTCTGCGCCGGCGCCGGATCAAAAGCAGAGTCGACCCATCGCTGACTCCAACGGAGCTAATCGTCTCGTCCTCGTGGAGAATTTCGAAACCATGCAGTTTCACGACGAAATCATCCGAGGTGACGCCTTCAGGATAGAAAGCCGCAAGAGTGGCGAGCTTGACCCCGAGCACACTTTCGCCCGGCGAAGCGTCCACCCGGACCGTATTCCACAACTCGGCTGCCTGCACGCGGATGTGCATCGTGGCCGACGCTTCGTCACCAACGACAATCACAGCTGCCGACGTGCGGAGCTCGGTAACGAACGGTGCGCTCATGAACCTGCCCCCACCGGCGCTTCCTCGACGGGGGCTGCCGTGGCCATCGATGCGACGGTCGGAAGGCCGGAGAAAAACCGCGCGATCTGCTGATCGAACAGATACGTCGATCCCGACACCCTCGTAACAACGCCCGCCGAGGCGACGCCGATCACGATCTCTTCTCCGCCCTGGCCGCGAAACGTCACGTACCCGGGCCCTTCCTTGTCGAGAAAAGCGGCGTAGATACCGTTTCGACGCGTAAAGAAATCCTTTGCCGCTGCAATGACTTCGGTGCCGGCAAGGGTCGTTTCGATTTCCTGAAGCGTCCGGCTGCTTTGTGAGTTTCTAGGGGCTGTCATCAGTGGTTGGATGGGGAATCGTTGTGCAATCTACCGGCCATTTGAGGCGGCAGACAAGGCGGGTCAGAGCGACGCGGCCCTGACCACCGACTCATAAATGAGTCGTGCTCCAAAATGCAGCGATTTCACGGGAACGCGCTCGTCGTGCCCGTGCATTCGCTCTTCATCCGACTGCTGCATCGGGAACGGAAGAATCCCATAGGCGTTGATCCCCAATCGCCGGAGATGCGCGCTGTCTGTGCCACCGGTGCTAAGGTACGGAACGACCGCGATCTCCGGATCGAGCGCTTTTGCAGCTGTAGCAATTGCGGAGAACATCGCCGAGTCCGGATCAGAGCCAGGAGCTTCGTCGCCGTGCAACGCGATCTCGACGGTTACCGAATCAGAAGCAACGACCGCTCTGATTCGGTCGACGACATCCTCGATCCGGAGACCTGGAATCGTGCGAACGTTCAGATTCGCACTGACCTCCGCTGGAATGACGTTTCCCGCGACTCCGCCCGACAAGCCAACCGGGGAAATCCCATTTCGCATGACCGCGTTGAAAACCGGGACTTGCGCCAGGACTTTCGCCCCACGCTCACTCTCCGTTACATCGGCGGACACGATGTCCCGCATCGCCTGCGCAACCTCCGGCGCAGGCCATACTGCCGCCAGCTCGCCGAAGAAACGGCTCGTCGTCGAGTTGAGCGTTACCGGCTCGCGATAGACATCGAGCTTCGCCAGTGCACGCCCAAGCTGAAAGACAGCGTTGTCGGTTCGAGGAATCGCGGCGTGTCCTGCTGGACCGCGCGCCGTGACCTTTACCTGGTGTGAAATTTTCTCGGAAGTCTGGATCGCGAGATACCTCTTGCCGCCCTCGATGATCCGCGTCCTTCCACCTTCGTTGATCGCGAACTCGGCGTCGAGATGCTCAGGATGATTCTCAACGAGCCAGCGCATTCCGTGAGCGCCGCCCGATTCTTCGTCTGACGTCGCAATGAAAACGATGTCGCGCTCAAGCTGGCCACCTGCATCGATCACCGCCCGCTTCAGCTGAAGCATTGCCATGACGTTCGCCGCAAGCATGCCCTTGTCGTCTATCGCGCCTCTCCCGTACACAAATCCATCGCGGACAATGCCGCCGAATGGATCGCACGACCACTTGTCGCGCTCGACGCCAACGACGTCCATGTGAGCCAGAAGAATTATCGGTCGCTTGTTTCCGTTTCCCTTGAGACGCGCGATCAGCGCCGCACGCGACGGCGTCGGCAGCAGGAGCGTTGTCGGAATTTCTTCCTTGGCGAAAACGCCTTCGAGGAAATGCGCGAGCGGGCGCTCATTCCCGGGAGGATTCGTGGTGTCGAACCTGATGAGTGCCTGAAGCAGAGAAACCGTCTCCGATTGAGTTATCGCGCGTTCAGCTTCCAAGCAGTCTCTCGATATTGCGGAGTAATGGCGCGAACGAGAGCCCTTCCCCTTTCTGATTCACCCGTGCGGCTATTTCTTCCGCTCTTTCGCGCTGACCTTCTGACCACAACTCGCCGATCATCCACGGGCCGGCCGAAGGATTTCGAAACCAGTCCACGTCAAATCGCGATACAAGCGCCTCATTGAGCTGCGCCTGAAGCTGCCACGCTCGCAGGTAGCGAGTTGAATAGTATCCCGGATCGAAGTCGATGAACGCATCGGCCGGGCGATACTGGAAATTCGTCGCAGCAGTCAGGTTCTCGACGTAAAGGTCCTCGAGACTGTTCCAGCTCAACTTGCCTCCGTATGCCTCCACTTCGTAGAGGAGCTTTGCGCAGTACCGCCGCAGGTAGTGGAGCTCCTCAAAGCCGGCGAGTCGAAGGTAATTGTCCATGTCGCGCGACCCGATCTCGGTATAGCGGAGCAGCCACCCGCGATCCTGAATGCGATGGTCCATCAGCATCGCGTACGATTCAGTAACCGAGTTATCGCCGAGCCAACGGTACTCGAACGGATAGTCGTCGCGGACGTTTGCGAAATGAAGCGCATGTCCTGCTTCGTGCAGGAGTGTCGTGTAGTCGCTCTGCCCCCCGTGCGGACGCAGAACGAGATAGACCTCTTCGGGAACCCGCGTCGGCGCGCAGAAGGCCCGCGCACGCTTTCCAGGCCGGTCTCCGACGTCGTAGATGATTCTGCCGCCTGCAAACGGATCCAGGCCCATCTCAGAAAGCTGCCGGTGCACCGATTCCTGAAGGTGATTCCCCGGGAACACGCCATCGTATTCACTCGCTCGAAGCAGAGCCAGCGCGTCCGAACGCGTCGCTTCCGATGGTCTAATGCCGAGCGATCTTTTGAGATGAAATGGCAGCGTCTCTTCCCACATCGACTGGCTATCGCGCAGAAACGCCGAACACTCCGCAGAAAGCTTCGCCAGCGAAACACCCGTAATTTTCTCAAACGTTTCGTTGTAGGATCCACCTACATCGAGCGATTCTATGAATTCCCTTTCCCGCTCGATTCGCGCTCGCCGAATTGGCGCGTGCTCCGCAACAACTAGCTTTGCGCGGGCTTCGTCCAGGGCAAGGCGCCTTTTCCGGTCCTTTTCGTTTGCGATCTCTATCGCGGCAGTTGGATAAGGGATCTGCTTGTCGTCATCGGTCGTGATGACGGCTGAACTCTCCCACGCGATTTCACGTTCGTCGAGCTCGGCCAACGAACGCGATGCCTGCGATTCGAGCTGCCATTCGAGAAGAAGCGATGCCGACCGATGCTCTTCGCTTCCCTTCTCGGTTGTCTTGAACAGATCGAGCGGAAGCGCAAGTGCCTCATCGCCGAGGACGTGCGCATACCGGTCGTAGATCGGCTTGAACTCGGCCGAGAGCTTTTTGCCTGAGTGAGCGAGGTAGCTTTCACGCGAAATCTCTTCCGTGAACGCCTGGCCGTCTTTTCGGAGGCGGTCGAGCGTCAGATCCTTCATCCAGCGATTCGCGATCCGATGTAATCCTTGAGCGCATCGACGCCGATTCGTTCCTGCAGAAGCGTGTCGCGATCGCGAACGGTGACGGAGTTGTTCGCCGCTGAATCAAAGTCTACGGTGATGCAAAATGGTGTGCCGACTTCATCCTGACGTCGGTAGCGGCGACCGATCGCCCCGCTGTCGTCGTAGAACACCGGAAACGACTGACGAAGATCGTCGGAGATTTTCTTTGCCATCTCTGGCTGGCCTTCTTTCTTCACGAGCGGGAAGACGCCTGCCTTGATCGGTGCCAGTGCCGGCAGCAATCCGAGCACCACACGTCCCTCGGTCTCGCCTTCCACCGCTTCTTCGCGATAACCATTTACAAGCAACGCGAGCAGGGTGCGGTTTGGGCCGGCCGCCGTTTCCACGACAAACGGGACAAAGCGCTTGTTCGCGCCCTGGTCGAAATACTCGAGTTTCTTACCCGAGAATTTCTGGTGCTGCGTGAGATCGAAGTCACCGCGATTATGGATGCCTTCGATTTCCTGAAATCCGAGCGAGCCACCAAAATCGAACTGGACGTCGAACGCAGCGCGGGCATAATGGGCGAGTTCTGTGGGGCCATGCTCATGAAATTCCACCCGGCTCGGATCCAGACCGAGTCCCAGGTGCCACTTCATTCGCTCGGCCTTCCAGTACTCGAACCACTCCATGTCCGTACCAGGCTCTACAAAGAACTGCATCTCCATCTGCTCGAACTCGCGAGTTCTAAAAATGAAGTTCCCAGGCGTGATCTCATTTCGGAACGACTTTCCAATCTGCGCGATGCCGAAAGGAACCCGCTGGCGCGTTGACTGCTGAACGTTCAGAAAATTCACGTATGTGCCCTGCGCCGTTTCAGGTCGCAGATAAACGATCGCCGCCGTGTCCTCCGCCGGACCCATGAACGTCTTGAACATGAGGTTGAACTGGCGCGCTTCGCCGAGGGTGCCTTTCATTCCGCAGGCAGGACACTGGGCTTCGGGGGTTCCGGGAACACCTTTGATTTTCGGATCGTCGGCACGAAAGCGTTTCTTGCAGTTACGGCAATCGACGAGCGGATCGACGAACCCCCCAACGTGACCGCTCGCTTCCCACACGCGAGGATGCATGAGGATCGCCGAGTCGAGCCCTTCGATATCCGAGCGCGAGCGCACCATCGCCTTCCACCAGCGCTCCTGAAGAT
>JBDUEH010000132.1:0-6453 GCA_040002555.1 Gemmatimonadales bacterium
CGACTACAAAGTCGGCAAGTTTCCCTTCTCCGCTAACGGCCGCGCGCGAACGTCCGGCGAGATCGAAGGGTTCGTCAAAATCATCCGCGATTCGAAGTACGGCGAAATTCTTGGAGCGCATATCATCGGCGCACACGCGACCGAGATCCTCCACGAGATAGTTGTCGCGCGAGAGAATGAGTTCACCGTCGAGGAAATCGATCTCGCAATTCATGCGCATCCGACCCTTTCTGAAGCAATCGCTGAAGCGTGTCTCGATTCGCTCGGGAAAGTGATTCACGCGTGAGGCCCTGTCGTGACTGAGAATCCCGACGCCCGGGAGCTGTGGGTCGTTCGTCTCGGGCGGATGGGTTACGCTGAAGCTCTCGAGCTACAGCGCTCAGTGGCTCGCGACAGAATCACCAGCGCGATTCCACAGGACGTTCTCCTTCTCGTTGAACACCCCCCAGTCGTTACCCACGGCCGGTCAACAAAACAGAAGAACGTCATCTCGAGCCCTGCGTTCCTAGCCTCGAAAGGAGTGGAGCTGTTCGAAGTAGAGCGCGGCGGCGATGTGACGTTTCATGGACCCGGCCAGCTTGTCGGTTACCCGATCATCGACCTCAAGCGACACAAGCAGGACCTGCACTGGTTCCTCCGTCAGGTCGAAGGTGCGCTGATTCAGACTCTCGCTGCGTATGACATTCCCGGTGAGCGAAGCACCGGATTTACAGGCGTGTGGACCAACGGCCGCAAGATCGCTTCGATCGGCGTGCACGCTCGCGACTGGGTAACGTGGCACGGCTTCGCCTTGAACGTTACGACGGATCTCTCTTATTTCGATTTCATAGTTCCGTGCGGGATCGATGGCGTGACGATGACGTCGATTGAGAAGGAGCAATCACGACGCGGAGACACTGCTCAGGTGAACGCACTTACGCTTGACGCTGTCGGCGACGTTGCTGCTTCTGCATTCGGAGACGCATTCGAGCTAAGTGTGATAGAGACTTCGATGGACGAAGCGTTCCCCGCCGGCTACATCGCTGCATCGATTCCAGAAGTTACTTCTCCAGCGTAACTCCCATTGCGCTGGCAATTCTGACGAAGTCGGGCCATTCGATCTCGAAGAGTCCTCGCCGAAACGGATAGCCCCATCGCTTCTTGTCGCGGATGAAGTCCAGATTTTCGAGCATGGGCTTGATCGGTGCTTCGCGAGACGAAATGAATTCGGCGAGGCGCCGCCAAGGGTGAAATTTTGGCCCCATCTCAGCCTGAAATGGCTCGTCGTCGCTTATCCGCCCGATCGCGGTGAAGGATTGCAGCGGTTCTCCGCCGTCGAGCGATGTCCGCGGCGAGTAGAAAACGAGGTAGTCACCATTCGAGAGGCGCTTCAAACCGCTGCTCTTTCCGTGGCCGGCCTGGGTGAATCCGCCAGCAACGCCAAGACGAACGTGATCGCGAGAAACAGTGTTGATCCAGTAGCGGGAAGATTTGTTTGGCATCTGAGGAATATTTTGAGGTGGACCAAAGCTACCCGCTACCCGCAACCCGCGGACTGCTGACGGCTACCCGCTGACCGCTGGCCGCTGGCCGCTTCTAAGCCGTTCTTCTCGACCTACACCTGCTCTACCCGCCCTTACCGGTACCTGCCGTACCCGCCTTGGGGTTTCGGCTCTTTTTCGGTAACCTCTCTATATTAATTCGTATGAGCGATCTGCCCTCCCCCCGCGTCTATCCGGCTCGCGATCGCGTGATTCCCGACGCGGCGCCACGCGACCTGGCGGCCGAGTTGAATCCGGAGCAGGCTGCGGCGGCGACGCATGGTGACGGCCCTCTGCTCATCATCGCCGGCGCCGGAACGGGCAAGACACGAACGCTGGTTTATCGCGTCGCTCATCTGATAGAACGAGGAGTGCGACCCGAACGCATCCTCCTGCTCACTTTCACTCGACGAGCCGCACAGGAAATGCTCAACCGCTCCGAGCGCCTGGTCGGAGCCACGAGCAAGAAAGTCCACGGCGGAACGTTCCACGCAACTGCCCACCGCCTGCTGAGGCGATTCGGTTCTGCTGCGGGTCTCGCAAAAGATTTCACGATCATGGATCAGGGCGATTCCGCCGACCTGATGCAGCTCTCGCGATCGCAGCTCGGCTACGCTCAGAAGTCAAAGCGCTTTCCGAAGAAGGAGACGCTTCAGTACGTCTACTCGCGTCACATCAACACCAGCATTCCAGTCGAAGACATTCTGCGCGACGGTTATCCGCAGTTTCTCGATTACATAGAAGACTTCGGCAAAGTCTTCGGCGATTACACCGACAGGAAGCAACAGCGCAACCTCGTCGATTACGATGATCTTCTGCTGTTCTGGGCGTTGATGCTCGAAGCGTCGCCAGAGCTCGCCGAGAAGATTGCCGGTCTCTACGATCACATCCTCGTCGATGAGTATCAGGACACCAACATTCTTCAGGCGCGCATTCTTCTCGGAATGTGCCGCACTCACTCCAACATCTCTGTAGTTGGCGACGACGCGCAGAGCATCTATTCGTTCCGCGGCGCGAACTTCCGCAATATTCTCGGGTTCCCGAAGCAATTCGAGAACACGCGGATCGTAACGCTCGAACAGAACTATCGGTCGACACCGCCGATCCTCGAAGCGACCAACACGCTGATCTCGCGAGCAACCGAGCGATTCACGAAGAATCTTTGGACAGAACGCACGGGAGGCGAGCCGCCGTGGCTTGTTGCTGCGCACGACGAGCAGCAGCAGACGCAGTTCGTAGTGGACAGAATTCTCGAGCTACACGAAGAAGGCATTCCGCTGAAAGAGATCGCCGTGCTTTTTCGCGCCGGCTACATGTCCGCCGATCTCGAGATCGAGCTCACCAACCGAAAGATTCCGTTCGAGAAATGGGGCGGCCTCAAATTCCTCGAGGCAGCGCACGTAAAGGACGTGCTCGCCTTTCTTCGCATCCTCGAAAATCCACGCGACGAAGTCAGCTGGTACCGAATCCTTCTTCTCCTCCCGGGCATCGGCGATGCAACTGCGCGCTCCGCAATCGATATGATGGCGAAAGCAGCATGGGAGTCGGCCGCGTTCGGCCGTTATGCCGCGCCACCAAGGGCGCGCGCTGCACATGCCGGGCTGGTCAAGCTTCTGGACGAGCTCCAATCGGGGCCGTCTGCCGACGAAGCGAAAGTCGCTGCTGATATCTCCCGCGTTCGCATGCTCTACGACAGCATTCTCCGCGAGAAATACGATCACGCCGAGCCGCGCATCTCTGACCTCGACCAGCTACAAGTTATTGCGGCGGGTTATCCCGACCGAGCCACTTTTCTGTCGGCACTGGCACTGGAGCCGCCGCAGGCAAGTCAGGACCTCGCCGGTCCTTCGTCAAGCGACGACAACGACTGCCTCATCCTGAGCACCGCCCATTCGGCGAAGGGAAAAGAATGGGAAGCCGTTTTCCTCATTTGGGCCGTCGATGGATGGTTCCCGTCCGCCCGCGCACTCGGCGACGATGAGGAGACAGATGAAGAGAGGCGTCTCATGTACGTGGCGATGACGCGAGCGAAGAATTACCTGAGTGTGACGTATCCGCTCAACGCGTACTCAACGCGACGAGGTGCTGACTACTCGCTCGATCAGCTATCGCGTTTCATCGATCGGGGAGTCCGTCAGAAAATGGAGCGCATCGCTGTGGGAGCCCCACCAGCGCCGAAAGCGCCCGACGCACCACTCGGGCCAGGGCTCGACCTGCGCGCCCTTCTACGGGGACGGTTTGGCGGCTGAAGACACTGTACCCGAAAGCCACCGCCGGAGCGCTTCGTAGGGATCAGCTTTGTTCGCTTTGGCCAGCGAAATAATGCGGCCAATCGTCATCTTCAGATTTTTCCCTTCGCGCTCGTACACCTGATCGAACAGGTCGAGATTCTTCGCGTATACGCGCCTCGCCAGAAGCGACGCATTGTCGAGTGGGACCCGCTGCGCGTAAAACGGCCCGATTGTCTGCAGCTGAGGCGCGATGTCGCTGACAAGCGCCTGCCGAGCCCGGAGGTAAACGGTGTCCCGCGCCGCAATTCGGCCCTCCCTGCTGTCCTTGTGCGATGCGTAGGCTGAATCGAGCGACTTTGCGAGGCGTGTCCAGAATTTTCCGAGAATTTTTTCGTCGTCCCACTCGGCATCCACTTTCGCCGCCGCAAACGGCTGCCCGCGCGACCTGAAAAACCCCGCGGCGCCACGCGCCCCGACAAAGCTCGCGAACGACTCGTTGAACGCCGCCTGGCCGGCAGCGTAAAACGTGTTATGCGTCGTCTCGTGTATCACGGTGTTTGCGAGGTCGAGACTGTCTATCGCCAGCGTCGTGCTCGTCAGCGGATCGTTGAAGAACCCGAGCGTGCTGAACGCTGCCGATGGTCGAAGTGAGACATCGAATCCGTCGGCACCGAATGATTTCGCTGCTGCCCTTGCTGCGTTGAAATCGAAGAAGCCCTTATAGGGTACTCTCCCGACAATCGGAAACCACCACGTGTACGCTTCGAGCCGATCCCTGTACGCGGCCGACAGCACTAGAACAAGCGTGTCGTGATCGAGTTTGGAATAAGTCGTAAAGCTGTCTTTTGTCCGGAGCCGGATCGAATCCTTTGCGTATTGCCTGGCTGCCATGACGATCGCGAGCTTACGTCGCACAACGGGGTCTGTCCGTCCGTTGGCAACCAGCTCCGCTATAGGCTGCCTCCTCGCCAGGATCTTCCCCTCTTCCCACGCCCCACGGCTCAGATAGCATGCCGTTGGCGCCACCGAGACGCAAACGACGACGGCAACTAAGCCCACGGCCCAGATTCCTTTGCGAGCTCTCTTCAGCAGGTCCATGCTCCGTTCAGGCTACAGTTCATATACCCGACAAACCTAAGGCTCAGCCTCCCTGGAAACAGGTCCCCAGCCCGGCAACGGCGCTATCATCATCGCTCCGCGCCGGATATTATGAATGGTGTCATTCGTCCATCTCCACTGTCACTCCGAGTACTCCCTCCTCGACGGCGCCAATCGAATTGATGATCTGATTGCCCGCGCCAAGGAGTTCGAGCAGCCCGCCCTCGCGATCACCGATCACGGGAACATGCACGCCGCCTGGGAATTCCAGGAAAAGGCCCGCAAGGCGGGAATCAAGCCGCTCATCGGTATGGAGGCCTACGTCGCGCCGGGTGACAGGCGCACCAAGGAGCGCGAAGGAGCCCGAAAGCCTTACTACCACCTGGTCCTGCTGGCAAAGAACGAGGTCGGCTACAGGAACCTCATCAAGCTCTCATCCCTCGGCTACACCGAAGGGTTCTACTCGCGGCCCCGCGTCGATCGTGAGCTGCTCGCGAAATACAACGAGGGGATCGTCGTTTCGTCTGCCTGCATGGCCGGCGAAATCGCTGTGAATCTTTTGGGCGATAACTGGGAGGGAGCAAAAGAGGCGGCCTCGTGGTACGCGAACACCTTCAAGGACTACTACCTCGAAGTTCAGTCACACAACTCGGAAAATCAGGCTGAACTGAACAAGAGGGTGTTCAAGCTGGCAGACGAAATTGGCCTGCCGGTGATTGCCACTAACGACGCGCACTTTCTCCGCGCCGAAGACCACGAGTCGCACGACGTCCTTCTCTGCATCGGCCTTGGCAAGGACTACAACTCGCCCGACCGGATGCACTATGACAAGGGTCTGTACTTCAAGCATGCTGGCGAGATCAGGGATATGTTCCCCGACCACCCGGAAGTTCTCGAAAATACACTTCGAATCGCCGACGACTCGTCGATCTCGCTGTCGAAGAAGTATCAGGTCCCCGCGTTTCCGCTTCCCGCTGGCGCATCGACCGAGAATGACTTGCTTGTGTCGCTCTCCGAGGCCGGCGCCCACTTCCGATACGGAGCGGAGCTTTCACAGGAAGTTCGCGACCGACTCGAGTACGAACTCGGCGTAATCACCAAGACCGGCTACGCCGGATATTTCCTTATCGTCGCCGATTTCATCAAGGCTGCGCGCGACAAGGGAATTCCCGTCGGTCCGGGCCGCGGATCAGCAGCCGGCTCGCTCGTCGCTTATTGCCTTCGGATCACTGACGTCTGTCCGCTCCGGTTCGATCTGCTGTTCGAGCGGTTCCTGAATCCCGAACGCGTGTCGATGCCGGACATCGACGTCGACTTCTGCTTCGAGCGACGCGGTGAAGTGATCGACTACGTGCGCGAGAAGTACGGTCGCGATTCGGTTGGCCAGATTATCACATTCGGCACGATGAAGTCCCGTGCTGCCGTAAAGGATGTCGGTCGCACGCTTGGCTTCACGCCGGCCGAGACCGATGCGCTCGCGAAGTTGATTCCGAACGCGCCGAACTTCTCGCTGACGGTCAAGGAAGCGATCGACAAGGTTCCAGAAGTACGCAAGCTGTACAGAGACGAAGAGCGATACCGCGAGCTTCTCGATTTCGCGATCG
>JBDUEH010000133.1:0-6433 GCA_040002555.1 Gemmatimonadales bacterium
AGGCAGATCCCTCACAGTTCCCTGCCGGTGACTGGCAACAGTATCCGGCGCCCGAATGGCAGGCAGAGCTCGGTGACATGTGGATCGACGACGCAACTTTCTTATGGCTCGCCGTTCCATCTGTCATCGTCCCCCACGAGTACAATGTGCTGATCAATCCCCGGCACTCCAGAATGAGCGAAGTCCGCGTTCTCTCCACGCATGCGTTCGGATTCGACCAGCGACTCTTCAAGCTCATAAAGTCTGCGAGATGATCGCGGCGGGTTTTGGTGAGCGAACGCGTGAAATTGGCATCCGCATGGCGATTGGCGCGCGCGGCCCACCTGCGGCTTGATGACGTAGTTGTGTCGGTGCGACTGTTGCAGGGGGACGAGAAGTAGAACATTGATCGGGAGGCGCAGTGAAGTTAAGAAGTGATCTAATGAAGCGACCGTTGATCGTTGCGTTCGTGATTTCGATTGCGTGCACTGCATCTCCAGTGTCCAAGCCACGCGTCCCCGCGATCAGCAATGACGATGCAGCAATCACCAACGAAATAGACCGTTTCGCTGACAGCGTAATACGCTCAGTCCCTGTCGCAGGACTGTCCATCGTCGTAACGCGAGGCTCGCGCACCGTCCTGAGCAGAGGTTATGGGTTAGCCGACGTTATCACGAAGCGGCCAATGACCGACAGCACTTCCTCGCGCATCGGATCAATCACGAAGACTTTCACGGCGATCGCGATCATGCAGCTGATCGAGCGGGGAAAAATCGACCTTGACGCTCCGCTCACCAGATACTTGCCGGAGATCGCCGCACCCACCGTGACCGTAAGGCAAGCGTTGAATCACACGTCCGGCCTTCCTGACAACGAAGAAACGGCGATAGAACAGTGGCTGACCCAAGGGAAGCCGATCACGAACGAGTCCATCATCGGCGTGGTCAGAGACAAGCCCGCTCGGCCGGCCGGTCAGTCCTGGAACTACAACAGCACGGGATTTCACCTGCTCGGACAGGTTATCGAGAAAGTATCAGGTATTCCCTACCATGAATTCGTCCGTCGTGAAATTCTCAAACCCGCGGGGCTCACGGCGACGTTCATGGAGCAGGAGCGTCAGGCGCACAACATCGTAACTGAGAATTATTACCTGCGCGACAACGTCTTCATACACGACAGCATTTGGGACCTTCCGGGGATCTCATCCGCCGGTGGCATGTTCGCGAGCGCAGCTGATCTTGGTAAAATTCTTTCACAGCTCGCGAAAGGTCGCGTCTTAAGCGCTCGATCCGTGGCGCAGATGACTACACCGACGATGCTTCCGTCGGGAGCCCGAGCCGACTATGGGCTTGGCGTGCGACTTGGATCTTTGGACGGACATCCCAAGTGGGGGCACACCGGATCCGCCCGCAGTGTGCGCGCGGCCGCGGCCTACTATCCACAAGACTCCATAACTGTAGTTGCCCTCATGAACACCGAAAACGAAGATATTCCTGTCTCTGCGATAGAGATCGAGGGTCGAGTGGCGCGCATCGTTCTCTCGGCTCCCTCCAGGCGACGAACCGATTTGAGACTCGATCCCGAACGGTCAGCGGCCTACACGGGTGTATACGCCGATGCAAACGTTGAGTCGCTCATCGCGTACCAGAATGGAGTTCTTCTCTTCTCACGAGTTGGCTCGTCCAATCCGCCGATTCAGTTACTGTACCAGGGCGGCGAAGAGTGGGCAGATCCCGAGTACGCCGAGTTCCGCTTCAGGTTCCAGAAACAGGAAAGCAAGGCGATCGCATTGGCCCGTTATGACAATGGATGGTTCGTCGGACTGCGCGAGCGCACTCGATAGAATCGCCATAGAATTCCCCCAACCAGGCTCGGAGGCGTCTCCATGACACGACGACATTTACCCAACATCGCGTTGATCGCGTTGATCGTCAGCTGCTTCATTCAAATTGGTGCGCAGCTGTTCGCCGTTTCCGTTATCGCACGTGTTGTGCAATCAGCTCCACCACGCTCCTTCGCCATCTTCGAAGGAACGTACGGATACGACAGCAGCGCCTTCTGGCAGATTGTTCCGCCAATCACGTTAGTGCTCTTTCTTGTCGCTCTCGTCGCAAACTGGAAGAGCGATCGTCGCAACCTCCTCCTCGGCGCCTTTACCCTCTTCCTCGTCGGTGGGGGTGTGGCCGGCTTTTACCTGGAACCCACGTTTGCAGATATCAAGGCCATTGGCTATCGCGACCAGGTCGATCCTTTGCTGCAAGCCAGGGCGGCAAAATGGTATGCATTCGACTGTGGCGTTTGGTTCATTGGGTTAACAGCCGGAATCGCCCTGCTGGTCGCTTTGGCACGGCCCGTCCCTGCCTACGTCCCGCCCAGCTCTCGCTGAAGCTGACACCCGTGATAACACTGACCTTCGGGCGGCGCGCGCTGCTCGGCACTGCAATGACCGTGGGGGCGTGTTCGCCCAAGCTGAATGAGGCCCCGGCGCTCGCCGTATGCCGTGCGTGTGGATCTGTACCTTCCTCACGCATTCAATCTTCGACAAGCGTGCTGCGTGTTGTCCAACAGGTGGAGCATCTCGACCTTGCAACACGAGAGCCAACGGTCGTAGAGCACCCCAAAGGCGCGCTGTTCGTTGCCGGCTACTTCGACGAAAGTATTCCGACACTGTATCGCAGCAACGATGCGGGCTCGCATTGGGAGCGAGTCAGTGTGGGAGATGATGCCGAAGGCAACGGCAACTCAGACGTAGATCTCGCGATCGCACACGACGGCACTCTCTATTACATCAGCATGGTGTACGACCGTAAGAAGGACGAAGGGACGCAGATCTCTATCGGAGCGAGCCATGATGCCGGAGCGACATGGCGCTGGACAACGGTCTCCCGAAACGCTGGTGACGATCGGCCCTGGATTGATGTTGCCCCCGACGGAACTGCGCACGCAATCTGGAATGATGGGCACGGCGTTTCGCACGTCGTCAGCAGGGATCGCGGTCAGACATGGAGCGAACCGAAACGCATTCACGGTGAAGGAGGCTCGAGCCATCTCGCAGTCGGCCCGCATGGTGAGCTTGCAGTGCGGATCACGCCGTTCTCGAGATCTGGTTCCGTATTCAACCCTGCTGTGGACCTGATCGCCGTCAGTGACGACGAAGGATCGACGTGGCGCAAGTCTGCGGCGCCGAGCAAGCTCAAATGGGTCAGCTGGGACGAGTCTGATAAGGATCCCAACTCCATCGAGCGCTGGGTCGAGCCGCTCGCATGGGACGAATCGGGTAACCTCTATCATCTCTGGACTGACACAAGCGGAGTGCACCTCGCGCGAAGTTCGGATCGCGGCAGGACATGGCGTGCGTGGCGGATTGCGACGAGTGGTCCGCGCCCACACTATCCCTATCTCACAGCGCGAGGCAATGGTGATCTCGCCGCAACCTGGTATACCGGAACGGATTCCGATCTGCGCGCACACGTTGCGAGCGTTAAAGTGAGCGGCGACTCGCCCGTCGTCGTTATGTCAAATCCCTTTGTTGTCGACGCGTGGAAGCGACAGCAGTCCGGAGACACAACCCGTCGCCGCGACTCGGCCGGAGAATACTTCCCTGTTGCATTTCTGAGGAGCGGAGAGCTCGGAGTGGTTACAGCGGTGCAGAACTTTCCTGCGCAACGCGCTGGCTTCACGTGGTGGAAGTTCAAAACTTTGGCAGACACAGTGCGAAAGCATCGCGTCGACTCGCCTCCTGTCCAGCGCTAGGCCCTCATATACTCGTCCACGTTTTTCGCGAGCATCCGAGAACTCGCCGGCTGCGGCGTAGAGGATAGTTGCGAGTCGGGCGCGAAAGGGCCATCCCCCGTTCGCGCCTGCAAGTCAGGCGGGCCAAGTCAGTACCACGTTCCCGCCTCTCGCCCGCCCACGTCCGAACGCGACGAATGATTCTCCAGATCATTGTGACCGCTCCGCGACCGCCCGGCATCCAAACCCGCTAATCGGACCGCCGTCGCGTTGCACGCCGGGCGGAAATGCCGCAACATACCTGTGTCGCCGGCGCTAACGATGCTTGCTGCTGCCGAGCGGCCGGCGTTAGGCAGCTCAGATGCACAAACGCATAGAACAAGCTCGAAACGGCCTGGCTGGGCTCTTCGCTTCCTCGCCACTATTGAGTCGCCTCAACCTTAAAAAAGCTTTTCTCATGACAGCCTTTGGTGTTCTCATCCGCTCAGCACCGACGCTCGTTATTTCCGCGTTCGTAGTGGCTTACGCAGGGCCCCCAGCAACGGCAGGCGCGCAAGACAGCACGCAATGCTTTGCCGACTCCTTCCGCATGCGCGTTAACCACGGACTCACCGGGTATGCAGATGTGATCGACATCCCGGGCATCAGTTTCGCGATCGTTCGTGATGATTCGGTCGTCTACAGCGGGGGCATCGGCTACGCAGACCGATCAGCAAAACGCGCCGCAACCGTGGACACACCATACTACGTTGCGTCTCTAACGAAGGTGTTCACAGCGACCCTGGCCCTCATGTTCGTGAACGAAGGTGTGCTGGATCTTGACGCGCCCGTTTCGACGTATCTCCCGGACTCAGTTCGCGTTCCCCGCGATTCACTGGGGAACGCAATCAGCGTGCGATCGCTACTGACTCATACATCCGGCCTTCCCCGTGATCCGCCCAACCGTCGCAACCAGAAACTTGATGGGCCGATTGATCCAGGAATTTGGGAAGCGTACAACATTTCGGACTTATACGCAGGTCTCGCTGCTACGAGACTTAGGGTGGCCGTGGGCAAACACTACCAGTACTCGAACTACGGGTTCGCTCTGCTCGGTCATATTGTCGAGCGTGTAGCTGGACGCCCTTACGAGCAGGTGTTGCGCGATCGATTGCTGAGACCACTAAATATGCCCGCAACAGCAATTGCCCTCAGCGCAACGCAGCAACAACAGCTTGCAGCATTTTACTGGACGGAAGACATCGGTCGAACCGAACAACGCGCGCGCGCACGTTACGGCGAGGTTGCGGGATTTATCGGACTGACATCGACAGTGCGTGATCTTGCAAAGTTTGTCGAAGCGCATCTGAACACGCTCCGCAAAAGTCCGAACCCTATTCCGCTAAGCGTTGTCACTCAAATGCGGCAGCCACGCGTCAACATCGGTACCGACGCAACGAGCCGGAATGAAATGGGATTCGCGTGGTTTGTCGTCACAGAAAAGTACACGCCAGGAGCTCATGAGATCCTGTCTCACACCGGCAACGTGGACGGACATTCATCCGGCCTGTTTCTCAATCCAGCCCAAAAGATTGGCGTCATTATTCTGGAGAACATCGGCGGGGATGACGGAACAATTGCAATAGACCGTCTCGGGTTCTGGCTGATTGACCTGGCTATGAAAGAACAGAAGCGTTGCCACTCATGATGTCCGGGAAAATCGCTCGAACGTTGTGAACTCCCGGGCGATAATTCGTTGAGCAGCCTAACGCTGAAGTGACAAGCGATTTAACGAGGCGAGGAGCGACACCATGACAACGACCATTCCCGAGTTTTCCTCGTCGCTCATTTTGCGCGCCCGCCCGATGCTCATGCTGGCATCGTGGCTGCTCGCCGCGTGCGGGAATGCAACGCCTCTCCCGTTGCATACCAACGGCCCGCTGGCCATCACGCACGTTACGGTGATCGATGTCGAGACTGGGGCGCGTCAGTTCGACCAGACAGTTCTTATCCAGGGGAACCGCATCATTCGCGTTGGATTGACGACGCAGGTGCGTGTGCCCGCTAATGCAACAATGGTTGACGGCCCCGGAAAATTCCTGATCCCCGGGTTATGGGATATGCACGTCCATACGGTAGTCGAGGAGGACTACCGCTCGTTCTTTCCGCTCTTTGTCGCCAACGGAATTACCGGTGTGCGAGACATGTGGGGTGACCTGGCGCTCGCACGCGATCTTCGACATCGGATGGTCGGCGGCACGTTGCTCGGTCCACGCCTTGTCGTCGCGGGCAACCTTGTTGATGGTTCGCCACCGACCTGGCCCGGCGCCACGGAAGTCACCTCACCAGACGAGGGGCGTGCGGTTGTTGATTCGTTGTTTAATGTCGGAGCAGCATTTATCAAAGTGTACTCGCGGCTTCCAGCGGACGCATTTTTCGCCATTGCATCCCGCGCTCGTGAACTGCACATCCCGTTCGCCGGACACGTACCGTTCGCCGTTCGCGCCGCCGACGCGGCCGCGGCCGGTCAACGTTCCATGGAACATCTCTACGGAGTAATCGAAGGGTGCTCGTCTGCCGAAGGTGCCACGATTGAAGTAATGCGTGCGAAGGCCCGAGCCCGGGCAATGGGCGATTCTTCGGAGTCGGACAAAGCTTTCCGCCGGCGCCGGTTTCGCGGAATCCTGAATTCGCGGGACCCTGTGCGCTGTGAAAGCCTTCTTGCATTGTTTCGCCGTGATAG
>JBDUEH010000134.1:0-6397 GCA_040002555.1 Gemmatimonadales bacterium
TGCTTGAGCTCGTCGCGGCTGAAGATGATGAGCTTCTTCGGCTTGTATCTATTGAGAACCACGTCGGTGAATCGCTTCCCGAAGGAGCCGGTTCCACCAGTGATCAAGACGGTCTTTCCGTTCAGCATTTCTAGTCCTGTGTACCAGTTCTAATCATTGTCAGATGACTTCCCGCGGGCTTGGGCGATTCTACGTGCGCCTCATAGCCGGGAAGCTCCTCGACCGTCATTGACGACGGCAGCGAGAAAGTCCCGAGCGGCTGCGCGGGATCGAAATTGTCGTGAAGCCAGCGTCCGCCGGGCGTGATGACGAGTGGCGGAGTGAGATCGTCGAGCACATCGTACTTGCCGGCCGACTGCACCGCTTCACTCACGTGCAGGTAAAGCGGATACTCGCCCGGCCTGATGTAGACGTCCGGCAGCTCGACCACCACTGTCCCCTCTGAGCCGGCCTCCATCTGTTGCGTTGTCACCACATGACGCGCCGAAGTCACCATCTCACGCGACATGCCTGAGCGAAGAGCGACCACGATCGCCGCTCCTTTCATCGGCGCGTGAACCTTGAATGACAACTTGAAGCGCACGGACTCACCCATCTGGAAGCTGTAGCGTTCCGCCCCCGTCACGTCCTCAACTGACACCGCGGTAAATCGAACGGCACCGGAGCCACGACGATTCTCCGGGTTGTTCAAACCCGTTTCCGCGTCGATCCGGGTGTCGCGAAGGCGCTGGTTATAGATCGAGAGCGTCGCGTCGGTGGGACCGTCGGCAGCGACCTGCCCATGTTCGAGCAGAATGCAACGTGTGCAGAGCTGGCGGACTGCCTGCGTGTTGTGACTCACGAAGAAAACCGTGCGCCCTTCGCCGGCAACGTCTTCCATCTTGCCGAGGCATTTCTTCTGGAATGATGCGTCGCCGACGGCGAGCACTTCGTCTACCAGAAGAATCTCAGGCTCCAGATGCGCTGCGACTGCAAACGCGAGCCGCGTATACATGCCGCTGCTGTAGCGCTTCGTGGGAGTGTCGATGAACTGCTCGACCTCAGCGAAGTCCACAATGGCATCGAATTGTCGCGCGATCTCCTGCTTTCGCATGCCGAGAATGGCGCCGCTCAAGTAGATGTTCTCGCGTCCCGTGAGCTCTGCGTGGAATCCGGTGCCTACTTCCAGAAGTGCGCCGACGCGTCCGTAGATCTCCGCACGTCCCCGAGTCGGCTGTGTAATGCGCGAAAGAATCTTGAGGAGCGTGCTCTTTCCAGCGCCGTTCCTTCCGATGATCCCGACCACTTCACCCTGTTTGACATCGAACGTCACGTCGTTGAGCGCCCAGAACGTCTCCATCGAGTCGGAGCGTCCGAGTGCTCTCTTCCAGAGATTCGCAGGAAGCGCGATGACCTCTTCCTGGAGCGTGCGATACGGCTGCCGGCCAAGAGCGCGCGCGATCCGGTACGACTTGGCGATGCCTTCGACCTTGATCGCGGTATCGGTCATACGGCGTCCGCGAAGCCGCGCTCGACGCGGCGGAAGAAGAACGCACCACCGACGAACAGGGCGAGTGAGACGACCGTTGTAATCGCTACCATGGGAGCGGTGATCGAGCTGCTACCGAGTACCGCCCACCGTGTGCCTTCGATGAAGGCGACAGCGGGATTTAGGCTATAAATGGTCCTAAATCGTTCAGGAACGATCGTAGTGGCGTAAGCGACCGGGCTCGCCAGCATCCAGACTTGAAGCATGAACGGCATCGCGTGGACGAAGTCGCGGTAGCGAACGTTCAGCGCGGATAACCAGAGGCTAACGCCAGTTGCGCACACGGCGATCAGGCCGATCCACAGGGGCAGAGTCAGGACGCGCCATGTCGGGGCGATGCCGTACCACGCCATGAATGCCGCAAGGACAACAAGCGACACGCCAAGGTCGATTAACGCCGATAGCGTGCTCGCGAGCGGAATGGCAAGGCGCGGAAAGTAGACCTTGGTAATTAGTCGCGAATCGGTAATAAGTGAATTGCCGGCCCGCTGAAGAACCGCCGAGTAGTAATTCCAGGCGACTACTCCCGCAAAGACGAACACCAGATACGGATGGCCATCGCTCGGGAGTTTCGCAAAGCGGCCGAACATCACCGTGAAGATCGCGGCGGCCACGAGCGGTTGGAGAATCACCCACGTGATTCCAAGGCCGGTCTGCTTGTAACGAAGCTTTACGTCCCTTCCGGCAAGGATCAGAAGGAGATCACGATACGTCCAAAGCTCGCGAAGATTGATCGCCGTCCAGCCGCTTGTTGGCTCGATTACGACGGTTGGGCGGCGAACAGTTACTGGCTGATTGTCGCGGGCGGGAGTGGCTGCGGCGCTCACGCGTCAGGTCTTGGTCGAAACAAGCGCGAAATCGGCCGCCAGGGATGAGTGAGGTCCCCGATAGCCTCCTTCCTGAGTTGAGAAAACTCCACGAAGTCGTCCGTCTGGGCTTCCTTGTTCTGGGCAAGCTTGTCGCGAAGAAATGCGACCACCAGTCCAAGTACAAACCCAATGAGCAAGCCCGTGAGAGTCTTTTTCACTCCGCCGCGAGCGTTCGGCTGAATCGGTACTTCCGGCGGTTCGATGACGCTGATTACCGACAGATTGCGCACCTCCTCGATTCTCGCCGACTCGTACGCCTGAAGCATCGTGCTGTAGAGTGTATTGCGCATGTTGACTTCGCTTAGAAGTCTCTGCCTTTCCAGGATCAGCTCGGGAGACTGCGTAAACAGGCGGTTTCTTTCCAGAAAGTCGCGCAGGTTGCCTTCCGCCTGGCGCAGGTCGGCACGCTTCTCGTCCATCTGGCTCTGGACGAACTCACGCTCTCCCGCTGCCTGTTCCTGCCGCCTTGCAAGATTGTAGACATTGATCTCAGCCAGAAGGTTCGTCGAAATCTGGACAGCGAGGTCCGGGTTTCCCGAGTTGACGACAACGGTAATGACGCCGGTCTTCTGCGAGCTTGTTTCGGAGATAGCACCCTTCAACGCATCGATCACCTTGGCCCGACGGACGATTGGCCGCGGATCCTTGATGCGGAAAATCTTGATTAAATCGCCTGTGACCACGCCGGAATCGGACTTAACCGCGTAGGTCTTCTGCGCGATCGGCCAGAGAATGACTTTAGACTCGAGCAGGTCGAGGTAGAACTGAGGCGAGCTGGAGGCATCACCACCGCCGATGTCGATACCAAGCCGAGCGGCGAGACCGCCAAGCTGCCCGCCAGACCGCGAGCCCTTGACCAGAAACTGAGACTCAACGCTGTAGCTCTTACCGGACGTTACGCTCTTGTAGCCGTTGTAAAATCCAAACAGGAGCGTCAGTGAGACGATGAGGACGCGATTACGAAGAATCACGTTCACGAATCCGACCACCGATATCTCTTCCGACCGCTGAAACGGCGGCGGGGGCGGTGGCATGATCACACTGCGCTGCGGCGCTGAAACTGCGAGCGAGTCGCTCTGCCTCGGCGGATTCAACTCGCCATCCTTGCCGGCTCTTTCAGTGTCGAGAGATACCACTCGTATGTCGATCGGATTCCCTCTTCCAGCGTAATCTTCGGAGACCAGCCGCGTGCGCGAATCAGCGATGAGTCCATGAGTTTCCGCGGTGTTCCATCGGGCTTCGACTTGTCCCATTCCATCGGCCCGTCGTAGCCGACGACATTCGCAATCGTCTCCGCGAGCACGCGAATCGTGACGTCAGATCCGTAGCCGACGTTGTAGAGCCCGGTGACGCCAGACTCCATCATCATGATGGCAGCACACGCTGCATCATCGACATGGAGGAATTCCCGCTGGGCGTTGCCCGTTCCCCACACACGCATCACCGACGGTTCATTGTTGGTACGAGCTTCCTTCGCTTCATGGAATTTCCGAATCAATGCAGGCAGAACGTGCGATGTCTGGAGGTCGAAGTTGTCGTTCGGCCCGTAGAGATTCGTCGGCATGAGCGACACCCACTCGCGCCCGAACTGCGAGTTGGCCGCTTCGACAAGTTTGAGTCCCGCGATCTTGGCGATTGCATAAGGCTCATTCGTTGGCTCGAGCTCACCGGTGAGCAGATACTCTTCCTTGATTGGCTGCGTCGCCATTCGCGGATAGATGCACGAGCTTCCGAAGAAGACCACGCGCCTGACGCCTGCTTCCAGCGCGGATCCGAGAATGTTCGTTTCGACGACAAGATTCTGGAACAGAAAGTCCCAGCGGTACGTGTTGTTGGCGTTGATTCCACCGACGCGCGCTGCGGCGACGAAAACAACGTCGGGCGTCTCGTCGCGAAAAAACCGCTGCACCCCGCGCTGGTCGAGAAGATCGAGCTCGTCACGCGTGCGAACGATCGGGGCCGGATATCCGTTTGCTGCCAGCGCGCGGACGACTGCAGATCCAAGCAGTCCGCGATGGCCAGCGACAAAGCAACGGCGTCCGGCGCTATCCGTCACTTGACCAGTGCGTGGAACGCGGCGTAAGACGACTCGATTGTGTATTCCTGACCAGACTGTGCGGTAGCCAGGTCCGCATCGACCATCATCTCAACCAGTTCGGTAAAGCCGACGCGAGGCTTCCACCCGAGAACTGTTCGTGCCTTCGTCGAGTCGCCGAGCAGAAGCTCGACTTCGGTGGGGCGAAAGTAACGCGCATCGACAGCGATCACTTCCTTGCCGGACGCGGCATCGACAGCGACTTCATTTACGCCTTCGCCGCTGAACTCGAGCTCCATGCCGATGCGCGAGAAGGCCGCCTGGCAAAACTCTCTCACCGTGTGTTTCTCTCCGGTTGCAAGCACGTAATCGTCCGGCGTGTCGTGCTGAACCATCATCCACATGCCTTCCACGTAGTCACCGGCGAACCCCCAATCGCGTTCCGCCTCGAGGTTGCCAAGGAAGAGCTTGTCCTGTTGTCCCTCGCGGATGCGCGCCGCAGCCATCGTGATTTTGCGAGTCACGAACGTTTCGCCACGAATCGGCGATTCGTGATTGAAGAGGATGCCCGAGGAAGCGTGGACGTTGTACGCCTCTCTATAGTTAACGGTGATCCAATGCGCATAGAGCTTGGCGCACGCATAGGGAGACCGCGGATAGAATGGCGTTGTTTCCGACTGCGGGATGGCCTGCACTTTTCCGTACATCTCCGACGTCGAGGCCTGATAGAAGCGTACGCGATCCATCATGCCAAGAATGCGGAGCGCTTCGAGCAGACGCAGCGTCCCGAGGGCGTCGGAGTTGCCGGTGTACTCAGGCGTCTCAAAGGAGACCTGCACGTGGCTCTGAGCCGCGAGGTTGTAGATCTCGTCGGGCTGGGATTCCTGAATGATCCGGATGAGATTTGTGGCGTCCGTCAAGTCGCCGTAATGCATCGTGAACCGCGCGTGGACGTCCTGCGGCTCCGCATAAATTCCGTCGACTCGCTGGGTATTGAAGCTCGACGCCCGGCGCTTGATGCCGTGGACGTTATAGCCCTTGGCGAGCAGCAGGCGAGCCAGGTATGCACCGTCCTGGCCCGTGACGCCTGTAATGAGCGCTGTTTTCATTCAGAATTTCCCAAAAGATGCGACGAACCCAAAGGCGGAAGTCCGGGGAAAGCCGCGGGCTGGGACCGAAAGTTGTAAACGAAGGTGTAGCCCGGGAAATGTCACATCCGATGTGGCGCCAGTCAATCTTTTGCAGTACTCTCTGTGAAGCCGTAAGTCCGCGTCAGTTCGTGACATCCGGATTGTGCGGGAGTCATTATTGCATAGATTCTCCCGGTACATGCCTTGCCTTCTGATTCAGGCAGACGGGGCTTTTTTGTGTCGGTTTTTTCCAAGTTCGGCTGAACCACCTCGAGCCAGTAAACGTCTTGACGATCAAGTCACTCCGAAATCGGCACCTGTTTGTAGCCGACGCCCTGTCGGTCATTCTGGCGACGCTCATCGCGTTCATTGTGCGATTCGAGCATTTCCAATGGCTGAATGAGAACGTAAAGCTCGTCGGAACCTATCTGGTTCTGACAGTTCCCCTGCGGCTTGGAGTATTCTTCGCGGCCGGGATGTATCGGCGCCTCTGGCGACACGCCAGCGTCGGAGAGCTTCGTCCAATCATGTCGGCGGCAGTTGGCGGCGGACTCGCCTGCGCAGTAATCGGACTGATTTTCCTTCCACTTTCCGGGCTTACTCCGAGCCGGGTGCCGTTCTCGGTCATTTTCATTGACACTTTCCTGACCGGCGCCTTCATCGCCTTCCCGCGCCTCATGGCCAGGATAGGGCGACAGGGTTACACGCGCCGCAGGAAGGACGATACAGGAAAGCGCGTCCTGATCGCAGGCGCCGGTGACGCAGGAAAGCTGGTCGTGAAGGAACTGTTCGCTACGTCGCAGCTCGGTCTCGAGCCCATAGGATTCGTCGATTC
>JBDUEH010000135.1:0-6343 GCA_040002555.1 Gemmatimonadales bacterium
TAGAGCAACGGACTTTTAATCCGTAGGTCCCGGGTTCGAGACCCGGCCGGGTCATTTCGAGGAACACTGCATATCACGGCTCTGTGTGGTCTCAACAGACACAGATGTGGACCAGGATTTACCCCGGCTCGCTCATGGATGCAATCAATAGAAGGGCTCGCTTCAGACGACTAATCGGGAGATTGGCGCGGAACGGTCGCGGTCGGGGCCTTGCCGGCTGACCACACAGGGAAAGCTGGCCGCTTTAGAGCTGGGCGAGAATCTCGGGCGAGGTGGTCCATCAGAATCGCAACGGCTCTCTCAAGCTGCGGATCGTGCCCAGCCCGCCATGCAGCCGGCTCGATGTCGACGTCGACATCCGGAGCCACACCGTGGTTTTCAACCGCGTACTCACTTTCGGGTGTCCAGATCGCAATCCTTGGCGCGGTCACTGAGCCGCCGTCCATCAGCGACGGATATCCGCCGATCCCCACCAATCCTCCCCACGTTCTCTTGCCGACGATCTCCCCAACCTTAAAGCGCCTGAAGAGCCATGGGAGCTCATCTCCACCTGACCCGGCGTACTCATTGATCAGCATCACCTTCGGCCCGTAAATGGCGCCGGCCGGAATTGGGACGTCTGCGCCATACCGCGCTGTGACGTAGTTGAACGGGGCATCGCGGCGGAGATATTCGATCATGTAATCGGCGATATTGCCGCCGCCGTTGTATCTCTCGTCGACGACGGCACCCAGCTTGTCCTGTTGCGCGAAGAAGTACCGGTTGAACCGCGTGTACCCTTCGTTGGCCGTGTTGGGAATGTAGATATACGCGAGTTTCCCACCTGACAGTTTGTCAACCAGGCGACGATTAGTGTCGATCCATGCGAGGTGCCGGAGCATCGATTCACTCCCAAGAGGCACCACCGTCACATCCCTGGCCCCGACGCCTGTCGGGTTGGGTCCAACGTGCAGGATTACAGACTTGCCTGCCGTACCGTCGAGCACCTGATCGATGCTCTCTCGAGATGTGAGATCCCGGCCATCTATTGCCAGAAGGTATTCTCCTTCCCTGACGTTGACACCAGGCTGAGTGAGCGGCGCGCGAAACTCAGGATTCCAGTTTTCACCGGAGTATACTTTTGCGAACTGCCATCGTCCGTTTTCAATTCGATAGTCAGCTCCGAGCACCCCGTTTCTAGGTGAGCCCGGCGGAGCAGAGCTCGGCGGAGCTACATACAAATGCCCGACCGTCAAGTTCCCGAATGCTTCCTGGAAGAGATAGTCAAGATCATCCCGGCTCCCCAGGCCCGCGATCCATTGAGAGTAATACTTTTCCGTCTGGCCGAGATCGAGTCCGTGATAACTCGGATCGTAGAAGAATGCCCGCTGGAGTCTGAAGGCGTCGCGATACATGTCGGTCCACTCCGCGCGCGGATCGACTGCGACCTGGATGTTGCTGGTATTAATCGGTGAATCGCCGGGCTTGATCGCTTCAGCGAGCGAAGCGATAAACCATTTGTCCTGCTGCTTGTAAAGGAGTTTCTCGCCGTCACGCGACACATCCAGGTCCGTAACGTCGTCCAGAAGCTTATCGGTTTTCCGTCCCGCCAGATCGAACTTGTAGAGAACGAGATGCAGGACATCGCCGTCCTGTAGATCGACAGGGATGAGGGGAGCTTCAGCCAGAATCAGTGCTCCTGCTTTCCCGGCAAAGATGCTGGTGTAGTTGCGTGGAAGAGCCGGCATAGCCACGGTGCGTTGATCTATGTTCTCGAAGTCGATCCGAACCGGCTCAGGGGGTTGGACTTTACTGGACGAATCCTTGTTCGGCTTCATCGCCTTGGCGCCCTTCACATCTCCAAGAGCTGCCTTTGCGCTACTTTTCGCTGCGCTGTCGCCCTTTGCCTTCTCTTCATCACTTTCGGGCGCGAGTGGCGATGGGAGATCATTTCGAAGCACGATTGCATAGAGACTTCGAGTGACCGGATGGTCAAACGTCATCATACTGAAGTCGGCCGAAGGCCCGACGTCGGTGCTGGCGACGAAATAGATGTACTTCCCGCTTTGATCGAACACAGGCGCATTCGCATCGCTTTGACCGTCGGTAATCTGCATCGCGGATCCGCGCGACTGATTGTACACGAATGCCGCGTTAAGGCGATTCCTGATTGAGCGAGCATAAGTGAGCCACCGCGAATCGGGTGACCATGAAATTCTGAATCCTCCCTCGCCGCGGTCGCCTAAAGGATCGGTATCGACTTTGGTACTGACGCCGGTTGCAATCGTGGTTACCCAAATCTCCCCACGCGAGTTGCTGTAACAGATGTACTTTCCGTCAGGGGACCACGCTGGATTGTAGTAGTACGTGCTTGAATCCCCGAGTGCGATGGCGCGCGGTTGGCCCATGCCCGGCTGATCGCGAAGCTCCAGATGGTATGCACCGCCAGCGTCCGAGAAGTAGGCAAGCGTCTGTCCGTCAGGCGACCATGATGGGTAACGCTCGGTTGCTCCTGCAGTGTGGGTGACGTCGCGCGCGTCGCCTTTTTTGGCGGGAACTGTGATTATCTCGCCTCGAGCCTCGAACGCCGCACGCACTCCCGAAGGAGAAATAGCGGGGTGTTGAAGCTTGTCGCTGACACTTACCCAATGTGGAAGCGCGTTAGTGAGCTCACTCGAAAGGTGAATCGGTACGTCCGAGTTTGTGCCAGTCGCCAGTTCATGCAGCTTGATCAATCCGAACTGCTCATAGACGATCCCGCCGGGGCCGGCTGACGCACTCTTGATATCCAGTCCTTTATTGTCGATGACTCGAGTGACGGACTTCGCGCTGACGTCGTACGCATAAAGGGTTGCTGGTCCATCGCGATCGGAAATGAAGAACACCGTGCTTCCGACCCACATCGGTGATTTGTCTGTAGAGTTCTGGCGGGGCACAAGCTCGACGGAGCCATCGGAAAGGTTCGCGATCCAGATTGGAGTAGTGCGGCCGCCTCGATATCGCTTCCACGCATTGTTTGCGTTTACGATCGGCATGTAGGCCAGTCGCTTACCGTCCGGGCTGAATGACCCGTCCCAGCCGCTAGGCAAATCTATGGGCGTGGCCAAAACGCCATCGACGGCCTGAGAATAGAGTCGGGGTGGAAGGCCGCTGACTGATTGCCCGTTTCGAGTTGATTCGAACAGAACCTTCCCGTCCGGAGTCCATCCCCTTGCCTGGTCCGGTGCCGGATGGTATGTGAGCCGTTTGGGAGTACCACCACCGGCTGCGATTACGTAGACGTCGGTATTTCCTTCTGAATTGCTGGTATAGGCGATCGACGCCCCGTCGGGCGAGAAATGACAATCCGATTTCGTACCGGGGGGAATAGTAAGGCGCCGCGCCTCTCCGCCATTGCGTTTGACGAGCCAGAGGTCTCCTGCGAACGTAAAACAAATTTCGTTCGCGCTGAGCGCAGGCTGCCGGAAGAGCAGGGGGACCTGTGCGCCGGCGACGGCGGGAGAGGCGAACAGCAACGCCGAAATAATTGCGTGTTCAACTCCAAAGCGAGCCTCGAACGAAGACATTTGCTACCCTCAGAGAAAGTGGACGTACGGGTAACAGAGTGGCTCAGACTCACGGCTGAGACTCGACGTGTTGGGCCGGAGAAAACTGAGCGTAGCCGAGTGTCGCTGCAAGGCGGCGCTGTCCTTATCCCAGACCCGCCCGTAAGTTGCGCCGCTCAGTCGTCGTTTCGACAACTCCACCCATGCCACGAAATGCCTGAACTGCGCGATCAACTCCGCTCAGCCCTTGGAGGCACCTATTCCATTGAGCGCGAGCTCCATGGCGGCGGCATGTCGCGCGTCTTCCTCGCGGAGGAAACGCAGTTTGAACGTAAGGTCGTAATCAAGGTCCTTTCGCCTGAGCTCGCTGCTGGCATCTCTGCCGAGCGATTCGAGAGGGAGATCAAGCTCGCTGCGCAGCTTCAGCAAGCGAACATCGTTGCAGTCCACGCCGCAGGTGAGGTTGGCGGCCTCCCCTACTATACAATGCCCTTCGTTGAGGGCGAATCGCTTCGCGCCCGACTTGGCCGCGGGCAGCAGCTGACGGTGTCCGAATCCGTTGCAATCCTGAAGGATGTCGCTCGCGCGCTCGCGTACGCGCACAGCAAGGGAGTGGTTCACCGCGACATCAAGCCCGAAAACATTCTTCTTTCCGGCGATGCGGCCGTCGTCACTGATTTCGGAATTGCGAAAGCGGTTTCGGAATCAAAGACCAATGCGCCCGGCGGAACGCTCACAGTAGTCGGTACGTCGCTCGGCACGCCCGCATACATGGCACCAGAACAGGCGGTCGGCGATGTCGTTGATCAACGCGCGGACATCTATGCGTGGGGTCTCATAGCGTACGAAATCCTCACTGGTGCACATGCATTCCCGGGAAAGACTTCAGCGCAACAGTGGATCACGGCGCAGCTTGCAGAGAAGCCCGCCCAAATTGGACAGCGGCGGTCGGGACTGCCGAAGGGCCTTGCCGCTCTCGTAATGAAATGCCTTGAGAAAGAGCCCGCGAACCGTCCCCAGACCGCGAGCGACATTCTGCATGGGCTCGAAGATCAGGCACTGATGAAATCGGCTCCGATCGCATCGAGAGGCATGGCGGCCAACGTCGGAAACCGCGTCACGCGCTCGCCGCGCAGTTTCATTATCGCGGGAATTGCGGCAGTAGTCGTCATCGCTGTCCTCGTCGGACGCGGCAGGATAGTCGCGGTGATGCGCTCCCCAGCAAGCCCGCAGGTGAGTGCCGACAACACCGTTGCGTCCGCCACCGGAAACTCAATCAACACCGTCGCGGTATTGCCGTTCACCAACACGGGTGGAGGTTCCCAGGACGAATATTTCTCGGACGGAATGACGGACGAGCTCGCTCATGCGCTCTCCCGATTGCCGGCGCTCCGAGTCGCCTCGAGGACTTCGTCCTACGCGTTCAAGGGTAAATCGGCGTCGCCGCAGGAAATCGGAAAGACGCTGAATGTTCGGGGCATTATTGAAGGTACGGTGCGTCGCGCCGGCGACCGGCTCCGCGTCACGGCTCAGTTGTCGAGCGCGTCCGATGGACTTGTGGTGTGGTCCGACAACTACGAGAGCAAGGCAAAGGACGTCTTTGCGCTACAGGATGAGTTCACGAAAGCGATAGTGACTGCCATCGCCCCAACGCTCCGAGGTGGAACGGCCTCATCCGTCGCGAGCGCCGGTCGCGGAACGGAAAATTTAGAAGCGTATGATCTGTATCTAAAGGGCCGTTTCTTCTGGGCAAAGCGGGGAAGCATCAATCTCATGCGGGCGATCGCGTACTTCAATCAGGCAATCGCCAGGGATCCAAAGTTCGCTCGGGCCTACGCGGGTCGTGCTATGGCGGAAGTTGTCTTGCCCGCGTACAGTTCTGAGGTTGGCGACACGATGGTGGATCGAGCAATCGCGAGCTCGAATCGTGCGCTTGCGCTCGACTCTTCTCTTGCCGAGCCGCACCTCGCACTCGGATCTGCATCGACATCCCGCCTGAAATTTGCGGAAAGCGAAACTCATTTTCAGGCCGGTCTCAGGCTTGACCAGTCCAATGCGATCGGACACTTGTGGCACGGTCAGAATCTTGAGGGAGCAGGCGACATCAAAGGCGCGTTGTCCGAGATACAGGAAGCCGAGAGACTGGACCCACTTTCGGCTGTGATAGGCGGTAACCTCGTGGCAACGCTGATGTTCGCGCGCCGAATCGACGAAGCGATAAGCCTGGCGACCAGGGTGCTGGAGATTGACTCGACGCAGTACACGTTCACCTATTCGTCTCGCGGCACGGCACACATTTTCGCTGGACAGACCGACACGGGGCTAGCTGATATGCAGACCAACTATCGGCTGGCGCCTCAAACTCCCGGCGCTCGTGGAACCCTGGTGTTCTCGTATGCAGCCGCTGGTCGCTGGAAGGAGGCAGCAGATCTCCGGCACGAAATAATTCGACGGAACGCCGGAAATCCCGCCGACCCGGACATCTTCTTTTCGGACATTGCATTCGGTGATCGTGCGGGAACTCTCACAACACTGGAGCAAGCATTCGAGCCGGGTTCCGCACCCGGGAATCTGACGCAGAGTCCCGGATGCGACCCTATGCTCGACATACTCAAGTCGGAGCCGCGCTACGTGTCACTAATGAGGTCAAAGGGAATCAAAATTTGCCCGGCGACGGCCCGCTGGCCGATCGGCAAGCCGCCGGCTTGACTTGAAAGTTTTCTTCATGTGGTCGAAAGACGGGCTCTATCTGCCGAGCCAGTAAGTCGCCTTCACCTGGAAGATGTTCGTCGGGCGATCGCGGAAGAGCGCCGAGCGAT
>JBDUEH010000136.1:0-6323 GCA_040002555.1 Gemmatimonadales bacterium
GACCGACAGGTCGCGCGCGCGGTGGCGGCGCGACGTTACAGCTACAGCACCCGCAACCACTACCTGTGCAACGACGGAAGCTGGTGGTCAGTGAGTACCTGCACCGGACACGACGGCCTGGCCTCGCGGCAGCACACGCCCCGTGCCTCAGCAATGGCAGTCGCCCATGCCAACGCTAACTCTGCCGTCGCCCGCGCTTACGCCAGCGGAGTTCGGTCAAACGCGATCGCGCGCTGCAACGATGGGACATACTGGCACTCGACCACACGCACGAGTGCATGCTATCGCCACGGTGGAGTTGCACACTGGTTCTAGAGAACTTCTGTTGGCCGCTAAGGCGGTCAACAGCAGTTCTGTCGCTTTCAGACTCGCCCCACCGCACGCGACGTAAACTCCGACAACACAAGTGTCCCGCTCATGGCAGCTCTCGCCTCGAGCTGGTAGGCCCAGTTCTCGGTTCCCTCCCAGAAGACTTTCTTCAGCTGAGCCATCGCCTCGGGATTGCTCGCGGCTAGCGTCGCGACTCTCTTCCGCACCGCCTCGTCGAGAATGGGAATCGACGAATGTAGCTCGGCGTACAGGCCATGCTGATATCCCCACTCGGCCGATCTCCAATCCGCGTCCACCGACATGGCCGCAAATGCGCCCATTCCAATCTTCTTTTGAATGGGAAGGCCGACGATGAACGGTCCCAATCCGACCGCGAGCTCGCTGAGCTTCAGTGACGCCCCTTCAGCGGCAATTGCGAAATCCGACGCGCTCACGATTCCAACTCCGCCCCCGACAGTTTTTCCCTGCACACGAGTCACGACAAACTTCGGCGCGCGGATCATCGCAAGAATGAGATTCACAAATCCCATGAAGAACTTCTTTCCGCCCTCCGCATTGCTAATTCCCTGGAGTTCGGCAAACGATGCTCCCGCGCAAAACGCACCATCGCCCTCGCTTTGCAAAAGAATCACTCTCGCATTCGGATCCTGGCCGACATTCGTAACGGCCGCAGCAAGCTCGGCCAACAGCTTGCCGGGCAGTGAATTGCTCTTCGGATGAAAAAACGTGATAGTTGCCACACCGTTTTCGGTAGTGGCTCGAACGCGGCCTGCTTCGAGCGCTGAATCTGGATTTGTCACAATTGGATTTGCGATTGGTGGTCGTTATGTCAGTCAGCAATTTGCAACTTCGGGCAGATTCATGCCCGTCGGGATGCAGCTGAAGCCTCACATCCGGTAGCGCGCCACATGCGGAGGCGCACAACTAACGTTTTGGTGCGGTTTTGTGGTACGTTTAGAGAGAGGAAACGAAGAGCGGCGCACTTATTACGGGTGCCGTTTTCCAGGAGAGAATTCATGGATCAGCAGGCCCAAAATACCACCGAAGAAGCTCTCAACGCGGCATTCGAAGCCCGAATCGCTGCCGGTGAGACGATCGAGCCCAAGGACTGGATGCCGGAGCGGTATCGCACCCAGTTGATTCGCATGATGTCGCAACACGCGCATTCGGAGATCGTCGGCATGCTTCCGGAAGGAAACTGGATCACCCGCGCGCCGAGCCTCAAGCGAAAGATGGTGCTATTGGCAAAAGTTCAGGACGAAGCGGGGCACGGGCTTTACATCTACTGCGGCACCGAGACACTGGGGGTCGATCGATCAGAGCTTGTCGATCAGCTGCTCTCGGGAAAAGCGAAGTACTCGAGCATCTTCAACTATCCGACTCTTTCGTGGGCGGACATGGGCGTCATCGGATGGTTCGTCGACGGAGCGGCGATCGTCAATCAGACGATTCTCGCGAAAGCTTCATACGGCCCGTATGCGCGAGCGATGATTCGCATCTGCAAGGAAGAGAACTTCCACAAGAAGCAGGGCTACGAGATCATCGCCACGCTTGCCAAGGGAACGCCGGAACAAAAGGCAATGGCGCAGGACGCTGTGAACCGATGGTGGTGGCCATCGCTAATGATGCTCGGACCAAGTGACACGAATTCTCCGAACACCGCTGAGCTGATGCGATGGCGCGTTAAACGCAAGACGAATGACGAGCTTCGCCAGCGTTTCATCGATCTGACTGTTCCCCAGGCAGACGCGGTTGGTCTCACGCTGCCCGATCCGAATCTCAAGTTCAATTCCGAGACTCAGCACTACGATTTCGGCGAGATAGACTGGGAAGAGTTCTGGCAGGTCGTAAAAGGCAATGGGCCGTGCAATCGCGAGCGTCTTCAGGCGCGTCGCGATGCTCACGAGAATGGACGATGGGTGCGTGAAGCCGCCGAAGCGCACGCGGCGAAACACGAGCGTCCCGCTCAATCATCGGCAGCGTAGTGGCATCGAGCGCGTCAGTGGGAGCCGGTTACGACGACAAGGAAAACGCTGGCGGCTCGAGTCAGGAGACTCAGTGGCCGTTGTGGGAGGTCTTCACGCAGCGCGATGGCGGCGCTCCGCATGAACACGCAGGCAGCGTTCACGCGGCCGATGCAGAGATGGCGCTTCAGAATGCGCGCGATGTGTATGGCCGGCGCGGCAACGTGGTGAGCATGTGGGTCGTACCATCGATCGTTATAACTGCGAGCCCGAGTGATCAGGCAGGGCCGTTCTTCGATCCGGGCGCCGAGAAGATTTACAGGCATCCCCAGTTCTACAAAATTCCGCGCGGACTGAAGGGATTCTGAGCGACAACGCCATGCTGAGCGAGTATCTCATTCGGCTCGGCGACGATCGCCTCGTGCTCGGACATCGTTTATCGGAGTGGTGCGGTCACGGTCCGATTCTCGAGGAAGACATCGCGCTAGCGAATATCGCGCTCGATCTGATTGGTCAGGCCACGCTTTTTCTCAAACTGGCCGGAGAAACTGAAGGCAAAGGCCGAAGCGAGGATGCGCTCGCGTATTTCCGCGAGGCGATCGACTACCGGAACGTTCAGCTCGTCGAAATTCCAAATGGCGACTATGCATTCACGATTGTTCGGCAGTTTCTGTTCGACGTGTTCAGCTATCACCTGCTCGAACAGTTGATGAAGAGCTCGAACCCGGAAATTGCCGGCATCGCGGCGAAAGGGTTCAAGGAGGTTAGGTATCACGTGCGGCACTCGAGCGAGTGGGTCGTCCGAATGGGGGACGGAACTGACGAGAGTCATACGCGTGCACAAAAGGCGCTCGATCACTTGTGGCGATTCACCGGTGAGATGTTTCAGCCCGACGATATCGACAGCACAATGCTGACTGCCGGCATTGGTGGGGACCTGGCGGCCATTCAGCCGAAGTGGCGAGCAGTTGTCGATGACGTGCTGACGCGGGCGACGCTCGTCATTCCGAATGATCCGCCTGCAATGACTGGCGGGCGTAAAGGGCGACACACCGAGCACCTTGGCCACATGCTCTCGGAAATGCAGATCGTTGCACGATCGCATCCCGGTGCAGAGTGGTGACGAACGCCGTGGCAACACGCGAGTCCGTCCTGGAAATTCTCGCAGAAGTGAAAGACCCGGAGCTGCCGATGATCGACGTTGTGGAGCTTGGTATCGTGCGTGACGTGACGTTCAGCGGCGATCGCGTAACCGTCGATATCACTCCCACGTATTCAGGATGTCCTGCGATGCAGGTCATCGAGCGAGAGATAGTCGCAACGCTGGCGAGCCACGGCTTCGAAGGCGCCCGCATTCGGACGGTCTATTCGCCGGCGTGGACCACCGACTGGATGACCGAAGCTGCACGCGGGAGATTGCGAGAGCATGGTATTGCGCCACCGGGGCCCGTGGAGAATTCTGGCGGAATCGCTGAGCTTGTTTCTCTTCGCCGGGCAAGGCCGACGACTGAGTGTCCGTTCTGCGGATCAGCAAACACCGTCGAGAAAAGTGAATTTGGATCGACGGCTTGCAAGTCGATTCACTTCTGTAACGGGTGCCATCAGCCGTTCGATCGGTTCAAAGCATTCTAGTCTTCTGAGAACGGCGGAACCCCATAAGGGCTAATTGGGGAGAACGGCAGGAGAAAGCTGGGAGAACGGCGGGAGAAATACGGCGCGTTGCCGCTGATTTCTCTCGCGTTTTTTTTGACAACGACATCGCGACCGTCGTTCCGTATTTGACAACAAAAACGGACGCGAGAATCTGGCGGTGTAAACCTCCCGCCTTTCTCCCCAGTATTCTCCCGCCGTTCTCCCCAAATAGCCGTTACGCGGTTCCGAGTCCCGCCGTCGGCGTTCTCCAGTTTAACTCTGGCCCGTCGCCTTATTGAGGATTCCGCCGAGGATTCCACCGTACCGCGGGTTCGATGCGTGTACCTCAGCTTCCTGTTGAAGGACATCCCCGATCGGCGCAGCGGATGCACCGGCTGTGTTTCTGTGGTGGGCAACTGCGGCGAGCACGATCGGCGCGAGGATCATTAGCAGGCGCATTGTTTTCTGTCTGTCGAGTCCGCTTGCCTGCGAGACTCCGTCGGTGACGGCCGAGTGACTTCCACCGAGAATGCTTCCAAGAATGCCTCCGGCAGCACTACCGCCCAGCATTCCGCCGAGTCCGCCGAGCATTCCATCAAGTCCCCCACTTCCAGCGCTGTTGGAAGAACCGGCGCCAGCAACCATGCCCGCGAGACTTCCCAGCAGCCCGCCCCCGCCGCCTGCGCCTCCGAGCATTCCGCCAAGCTGGCCGAGGATTCCCGCATGGTCATCTGCCGCGGCCTGAATTGCGGCTGATCCGTCAGCGGTGGCCGCATGATTTGCCATTCCACCAACGATTGCAGGAATGGCTGAATCGATGGCCTGCTGGGTCGTTGCCGGATCGGCGCCGATGGCATGGCTGATCTGGTTGATGATGTCGGGTGTGAGGTGCTGCTGGACAATGTCGGCGATTCCACTCATGGGCGTGCCTCTCTGCGTAGCTGGAAGTATTGCGAATGTGAGGGAAAGCTGGTCGCGGGCACGCGGTAATGCGAGGGCGAGTACTTGTAGCTCTCATTCATACGCCAGGGCCTTTGCGGCGGTCACGCGCATCGCTCGCGCCGCAGGCCACGCGCATGCGACAATCGACACACCGACAACTATCGCAAGCCATACGATGACTCCCGAAAGCTCCGGGACGTATTTAACGGGCACGGGGATCATCACCCTCCCAAAGGCGCGAGCGAGAATAACGCTCATTGGCACCGACAATGGAATTGCGGCGAGCCAGCTCAGGACAGAAATGACAAGCCCTTCAACCTGAACCATCGAGAAGATTGACCGGTGGGCCGCGCCAATCGCGCGAAGCACTCCGATTTCGCGAGTGCGCTCGAGCACACCGATACTCATCGTCGATGCCAGGCCGAGTCCACCGACGATGATGATCAGCTTCGCCATGATCCCGAGAAAGCCCGCGACCATCAACATGTGATCCTGGACCACTTGTCGTTGCTCCAGCATCAGCTGCCCTGACGAAACCGTGAGTCCATTGTCAGCGAGCGACGACCGCACCCGCTGGATGAGGTCGAACTGGGCCGATGGCGAGGCCGACGCGGACTTGATCACGACCGCCCGTGCACGTCCGCTGTCAACAAGAGGCGCGAGTCCCTCGAGAGACGCATACGCGCTCGGCGACGGCGAAGCGTCGGTGATGCCGACGACTGTCCACTTCGACTCTTTTCCGCGGATGATCAACGTCGAACTCTTTCCGAGGGCGATGGAAGGCTCTAGCTCGATGAGGCGACGATTAACGACGATGGCGTCGGTGTCACCTGCGCGAAGCTGCCGTCCCTCAAGAACAGGTACCGAGAGCATGGTCGTCGCAGCCGGTGGAGACGTTATTGAAAAAGCATCTCCTGCGGATCCATCGGCGTGCTTGATCGCCGCCGGCGCTCCGCTCCACGCTTCGGCGCCCCCCACGCCACTAACGCGTTTGACAATCTTTTCGATACTGTCCCCTGGAAACGGCGTCGCAAAACGAACCACCATGTCGAAGTTCTGCGTTCCGAAGAGAAGGTCCACGGCGCCAATCACCGATGCCCGCAGGTTGATCGCACCCAGGTACACCGCGCCACCAATAGCGAGAGTTGATAGCGTCATCATCATTCGCGCTCGGCGCCGGAACGCGTTCCGAAGCGATAGGCGAGTTGGGCGACTGAGCCCTGGCATTCGCATCAAGTAGCCCGGGCGCTCCGACCCGCCGGTTACTATGCCGAAGTCCCGAAGTGCTTCGCTTGCAGGTATTCGTGCGCCTTTCACAATTGGAAAGGCGGCAGCGATCAATGGCAAAAACAGACCAGTCGCAAGCTGAAGGGCGATGATCGAATTTGGGATTGTCGAATGCGATACATTGAAGTTGAGCAGGTCAGCCGTGAATCGCGCATACAGCCGACCGAT
>JBDUEH010000137.1:0-6315 GCA_040002555.1 Gemmatimonadales bacterium
TTCTTCGCGATCGACCTGATGCGCGGCGCGACCGTCGCTGAAAAGAGTGCGGTCTGTCTGTCTGAAGGCGTGGACTGAAGAATCGCTTCAAGATCTTCGGCGAATCCCATATCAAGCATTTCGTCCGCTTCGTCGAGCACAACCGTTCGAAGATGACTTAGGTCGAGCGTTTTGCGGCGGATGTGATCCATCGCTCTTCCCGGTGTTGCGACGACGACATCGACCCCACGACGCAAGACAGTGAGCTGCTGGTGAATCGACTGTCCGCCATATACGGGAAGAACTCGCGCACCGAATGATTTACCGTATTTGTGGATTGCCTCGGCAACCTGCATCGCAAGCTCGCGCGTGGGTACGAGGACGATCGCGCTGATATGTGGCGAGCCTGCGCGCCGCGTTGTGTCTGATGCGATGTGCTCGAGAATCGGAAGCGCGAACGCCGCTGTTTTGCCGGTTCCTGTGGCTGCCTGGCCAAGCAAGTCCCGACCGGCGATAAGCGGGGGAATTGCCTCGCGTTGAACGGGAGTTGGCTCTTCGTAGCCGAGTGCGGCGAGTGTGCTGGTAAGGTTCGGACTGAGTCCGAGGGAAGCAAAATCGACTGCCTCGGCCGTCGCTTCCGGCTTGGGCTCTGCGTTGTGTTTTTTTGACAAGGGACTTTCTGGACTTGAGGTAAAAACCAGCAGCTTGCTGGTTCTTTTGAAACGTACGACCGAAACCGATTACTTCGTCGTCGTCGTTTTGGTTGCGTTAATTACTGATCGAATGTCGGTCGTCCAGCCCGGCGCATCGCTCGGAGGAGCAAATGACCAGACTTCTTCGGACTGACCGCGTCCGCTGTGAATTATCAAGCGATTGGCAGATCTGTTGACAGACAAATCGCGGCGGCTGGCCGGATTCACATCGAGCCCAACTTTCGCATTCTTGTGAATGAGAATCGACGAGCGCGTGACGACGATGGAAGCGCGGCGGTTTTCCCATCGCTCGTTTCGCCCGCGTGGGTTGGATGTAAACCTGAAATCGAGATCGACTGCACGCCGCAAAATCCCTTCCGCGGTAAACTGCTTCTCCTGCGCCGCCGTCAGGGTTCCAGTGTGGCGGTCTCCGCACGCAAGCGCGCCGATCAAGCTCACTGCTGCTAGTGAGTACTTCAGCGCAGACTTCACGTGCTTGACGTCGCGGCCGCAACGCGCGGATCGTACGACGGACCTTCGACAAGAATCATTTTCACGTTTGCAGCGTCGCGCCGAGCGGCACGCGCTTCACCGTATTCGGGCGAATCGTGCCAGGCCTTCGCACGTTCGGCGGTTGGGAACTCGAGCAGGACGAACCGGCCCGGATCCCAATTGCCTTCCAGAGTAGTTGTCGTGCCGCCGCGGACGGCGTATCGCCCGTCGTACAACCCGATGGAAGGGGACGCCAGGCCTTTGTACGTCTCGTATGCAACTGGATCGGTCACATCGATCTGAACAACAACATATACCGACATGAGGCATCTCCAGGGCAATCGCCCGAAACGGTGAAGGAGGAAGATACACAGTCAGGGAGCGGCCGAGAATCGCGCCGCATCCGCCGTACCGGAGGAGCCGCTCACCGCACGAGACACGTGACTGGCCCGCAAGTCGTTCACCATGCCCGGTGCTCGTCGCAATCATGGCAGCCTAAGAACGAACGCGACAACCATCGCACAAGGAGGGCGGATCCAACTCCGGACATCATTAACCCGTCGCCGAGTGGGTAGCGTCACATCGGGCTCCACGCTACCCTACGGCAGACGCACTTTGTCCAGCTTATCCGGCCTCAGCATGATCTTCAGCGATTCAGCCGCCGCCGGACTTCCCGGCAGCCTGCGGCATCGACGGGAACAGGCAGAACGAATCATGAACGCCCTGCGCGCGGGGATTCTAGTCCTGCTCGCACTAGCCGCAATCGCATACGCGCCGTCGTTGGCGCCACGACTGAACCGTTCGAACCTGCTCGTACTCGCGCCGACACTTTGGTGGACGGTGGCGCAGTATCTGTTGTGGTATCGACGGCCATTCCTTCCATCCTGGCTGCCGCTGGCAAATGGAATCGTGGACATCACCGCGGTCACGCTAATCATCGGTGCATATGCGGTGGCACAATCGGGAGTGCTGGCTTTACGATCACCGGTGTTCGTCATGTACTTCGTCGTCCTTGCCGCGCGTCCTGTTGCATCATCTGTGAAAAAAGCTTCGATCGTGGCAGCGCTGGCATTCGCGGAATACGCGGCGCTCGTGACCTGGCTGACTGCAACGAGAAGGATTGACATGATGCTCGATCCCGTAGGTGCTGTGCAGACGGTGAGACTTTCATACCTCGATGAAGGCGCCAAGCTGCTGCTTCTGGCCATCTGTGGCGCAATGGCGGTTTACGCAACGAGGTGGGTCGAGCAGTTGGCAATCGAATCCGCAACTGAATCGTCGGAACGACAGCGCGTTCAAACACGCCTCGTTCAGGCCGAGCTCGATACGTTGAGGCTTCAGCTCAGTCCTCACTTTCTGTTCAATGCCTTGAACAGCGCGATGGCACTTATAGCGACGAATGCGCAGGCGGCTGAGCGAATGGTTGCAGCGATCAGTGATTTTCTGCGCCTCGTGCTCAACAGCTCGAGCGAGCAGGAAGTCACTCTCGAACGCGAGATGTCACTGCTCCGGAATTATCTGGACATCCAGCGCGTGCGGTTCGGCGATAAGCTGCGAGTCCATTTCAACGTCGCGGATGGGCTGGACCGCGCCGTAGTGCCGAGCCTGCTACTTCAGCCGCTTGTCGAGAATGCGATTCGTCATGGAATTGGACCGCGGGCAAGCGGGGGAAATATCAGCGTCACGATCGCGAGCCATGATGGCAGGTTGTCAATCGATATTATTGACGACGGCGTGGGACTCACGTCGCGCCGCTCCCGCGAAAAATCCCGCGGCACCGGACTTGGTCTTGCAAATACGGCAACACGTCTCAATCACCTTTATAAGGACGCCCATGAATTCGAGACTGGCCCCGCACCCGATGGTGGCTTCGGGGTACATCTCAGCCTGCCGTTGCGATTGGGGCATTCAAGCGCGACGCCTGCGCAATCAGAAATAGTCGAGGCGGTTACGGTATGACCGATGAAACATCTCGACAGCTGCGCGCTCTCATCGTCGACGACGAAGACCTCGCCAGGCAGCGTCTCAAGACACTGCTCGCGAAGCGAAAGGACTTCGAGCTGGTTGGTGAGTGTTCAACCGGCGCCGATGCGGTCAAGGCGGTTCTCTAACTCAAGCCGGACATTGTTCTGCTCGACGTCCAGATGCCTGAGCTGGATGGGTTCGACGTGATCAGCGAGATCGGAGTCGAGAAGATGCCAGTTGTGATTTTCGTGACTGCGTTCGATGACTACGCAATCGATGCGTTCAACGTCGGCGCCGTTGACTATCTCCTCAAGCCGGTCGATGAGACTCGGTTCAACAGCACCCTCGACCGAGCGGTGAAGAGACTTGCCGTTCCCGCGCAGGCAAACAGTGCTTTTCAGCTGGCCCAGCTTATCCGTAAGCTGTCATCGATGACGGCATCCACGGAACGCTTTGCAGTAAAGGTTCAAGGCAAGATTCTTTTTCTTGATCCAGCCGAGATCTATTGGATTCAGGCGAGGGACGACGTTGCGCGGGTGCATCTCGCGGATTCTGCTTATGACGTTCGAGAGCCGCTGAGTCATCTGGAGGGTCGCCTGCCCGGCGCTACATTTCTACGAGTGCATCGATCAGTGATCGTCAACACCGCGCATGTGAGGGCGGCGGAGCCGTTCGATCAAGGGGATCAACTCCTGATTTTACGGAACGGGAAGCGCATCACGAGCGGACGTAGCTACCGAAAAGCAGTACAGGATTTTTTGAAGGGCGCGGTCTGAGCACCCCAACAATTGCCGGCGGTCGCGCGTTCTTCCGTTTGAGGCGCCTCTCGAATTATAATTCGTCCAGGGCCGCGGAGTCCCGGACCACTAACCGCTCACCCTGCCCATATGAGAAATTTCGTCGTCAAGGCATTGACCGCTGGTTTCGCTGGTTGCCTCTGCCTGCTGGCAACCGTGACTTCTGCGTATTCCCAGCAATCAGCGGCGGTGACTTCGGGAGCGATCTCCGGAACGGTTACTGACGACGCATCGCGGCCCATTCAAGGTGCGATTGTCAGCCTTGCGGAGTTGCGTCTCCAGTCAATCACGGGAGCTAACGGAAAATTCTCCTTCACTGGAATTCCGGGTGGGGACTACACCGTTGTGGCAAGACGTCTTGGGTATGGTTCGACGGTCAGAACTCATGTCGCGAATGGCTCCCAAGTGACCAACGTCACATTGGTTGCATCGCCTTTCGCTGTCGATCCCATCACGGTAACTGCGACGAGGACCCCTGCCCTTGTAGGCGGTTCAGTGCTTTCCGTCGCTGAACTCGGCGAAGACGCGTTGCGCCGGAATGCGACAATCTCGCTCGCTCATTCGTTGAAAAGTCTTCCGGGAGTGCAATCCGTCAGCACGGGCGAGCAGATCGGCAAGCCGATGATCCGCGGATTGTTTGGATCGCGAGTTCTCGTTCTTCAAGATGGAAGCCGCATCGAAGATTACTCCTGGAGCGAAGAGGATGCGCCGTCGATCGATGCACGTCTTGCGCAACGCGTTGAAGTGATTCGAGGACCCGCGAGCGTTCTCTACGGGTCGGATGCAATCGGCGGCGTCGTGAATGTCATTCCGCAGGATTTGCCGACCGCTGCCGATGGAAGATCGTTTCGTCACATCGGCGCTGAAGCGTACGGCGCATTGAACAACAAGGAAGCCGGTGGAGCGTTGACTCTCGAGGGTGCGAGCGGACGATTCGGATGGCGTGCGACCGGTATCGGCCGATTTGCGCAGAGCTTTGACACACCGGATGGAGAGGTCGAAAACACAGGCTTCTTGTCTGTTAACGGCGAAGCCGTAGCGGGCATTCGCGGCAATCGCTCGAATACGACTGTTCGGTTTTCGCATTACGGCGGCGAGTTCAAGCTTCTCGAAGCGCGGAAGCCAACAGGATCCGCAGACACAGGTGCGGCTGATGCAGGTCCGGAGCGGAAACTCGCTGACGACCGCTTGCAGCTGACCAACGATTTCCTGTTTCCCGGTGTTCGCCTTGAGACGAAGGCGCAATTCCAGAGGCATTCTCTGCTCGAGGTCTCTGACGACCTCTGCACGGTGGACCCGACGGCGTGCGCATCGCTACCCGCTTCTGCTCCGATGGAACAGACTGCTTTCGACCTTCTTCTCAACACCGGAACGCTGGACATTCTCGCGCACCACTCGCTAAACGACGCAATACACGGCGTCGTAGGTCTGTCGGGATTGTATCAGTCGAACAATTCGCGGGGCCCGATTTTTCTGATCCCGAGCGCGACGACGACATCGGGCGCGGCGTTCGCGTTTGAAGAAGCAACGGCCGGTATGTGGACGCTTGCAGCCGGGGCGCGCTTCGACGCTCGCAAGACTTCGGCAGACGCAAACTCGTCCATCGGCTTGGCTTCTGACAAGGAAATCACGTACACGGAGCCGAGCGGCAACGTTGGTCTCGTGTTCCGACCGATTCCGTTCCTTTCGCTGACCGCGAATGCAGGTGCGGCGTGGCGCGCCCCGACGTTATTCGAGTTGTACGCGAATGGTCCGCACCTGGCCGAAGCGCGCTACGAAATCGGCGACAACACAACCAAGACCGAGCAGGCTCGCAACCTGGACATCGGCGCGCGGTGGGAGAACGACATCGTTCGCGCAGAAGTGACGGGATTCCGAAACATGATCGACAACTACGTGTATCTCACGCCGACCAGTGAGCAGCGGGCTGGACTCCAGGTTTTCCGTCATCTCCAAGCTGATGCATTGTTGACGGGGGCGGAGGGAGCGATTCAGATCGCAGCGACGCCGCAGCTGCTGTTAAAGGGTCGCTACGATCTTGTTCGCGGAACGCTTCGCGACGCGGACAAGCCGCTGCCGCTGATGCCGCCGCAGCGTGGTGCCGCTGGAGCCGAGTATCACCACACGAGTGACTGGGCAGGGAACGCTTTCATCAGCGGAGAAGTCGAGCACACAATGAAGCAGGCCCGCCCGAACCCGGAAGATTTTGTAACAGACGGATACACGGTGATCAACTTCGATGTCGGATTCGATCAGCACCTGTTCGGCAGGGCGACGCGCATCGACTTAGGCGTTCGCAACGCTGCGAACACGGCTTACAGAAATTTCCTGAGTAGATACAAGGAGTTTGCGCTGGATCCAGGCCGTAACATCATCCTGCGAATTTCTAC
>JBDUEH010000138.1:0-6216 GCA_040002555.1 Gemmatimonadales bacterium
CCGAAATGCTGGAAAAGCTCGGCAGCAGGTGCGGATGCGCCAAAATGATCGAGCCCCATAATTTCCCCGTCATCGCCAACCCAGCGGTACCACGACATCGGATGAGCAGCCTCGATCGCAACGCGCTTGACGCCTGATGGCAGGACACTCTTTCGATATTCCTCCGTCTGGCGAGCAAACAGCTCGTGGCTCGGCATGCTGACGGCACGTGCACGAATACCTGCGGCCTCGAGCTTTTGCTGTGCTTCGAGAATCAAGCCGACTTCCGATCCGCTAGACATCAGTACAACCTGCGGCGCCCCTGCTGATGCGTCTGCCAGGACATACGCTCCCTTCGCCAGCCCGGCGGCCGAGCCATACTTCGTTCGATCGATGAAGCCTAGCTTTTGTCTCGTCAGCACGAGAGCAATTGGACCTTTGTGCTTCAATGCCGTGCGCCACGCCTCAGCGGTCTCGGAAGCATCAGCGGGTCGAATCAAGGTGAGACCCGGAATTGCTCTGAGTGCGCTGAGCTGTTCAATGGGTTGATGTGTTGGACCATCTTCGCCGAGCCCGATGGAATCGTGCGTGTAGACGTAGATGACGTGGCGATTCATCAGGCAGGCAAGCCGAACTGCCGGGCGCATGTAGTCAGAGAAAATCAGGAACGTCGCACCGTACGGAATTACTCCGCCGTGGACCGACATTCCGTTCATCACGGCACCCATGCCGTGCTCGCGAATCCCGAAGTGATAGTTGCGGCCGCTGTAATCGTCGTGGCTAATGCTTGGTGCGCCTTTCACAATCGTGTTCGTTGATGAAGCAAGATCTGCGGAACCCCCAATCAGCTCGGGTACTTTCGGGGCAATCGCATTCAACACGATTCCCGATGCAGCTCTACTCGCGATGTTTCCGTTTTCCGCAGTAAAGGTCGGAATCAACTCTTCCCATCCATCGAGAAGATCACCGCGCAGTCTCCTTTCGAGTTCTGCTGCATCGGCCGAATGAGCGGACTTGTACGCGTCGTGTTGCTTCTGCCACTCAGCTTCGAGAGTTGCTCCGCGGTCTGACATTTTGCGCCAATGCGCGAGAGCTTCGGGCGCAACATAGAATGGCTCCTGGGACGGATATCCAAGCGCATCTTTCGTCAGCTTGATTTCGTCCGCACCGAGCGGAGAACCATGCGCTTCGGCGGTGTCGTGCTTGTGGGGACTTCCGAAACCGATGTGCGACCTGACGATGATGAGTGACGGCTTATCCTTGACGGCTTTTGCAGCGACGATCGCCGCGTCGAGTGCATCGAGATCGTTGGCATCCTCTACGCGCTGGACGTGCCAGTGATAGGCCTCAAAGCGACGAGCGGTGTCGTCGTTGAACGTGAGATCGGTATCGCCTTCGATCGTGATGTGATTGTCATCATAGAATCCGATCAGCTTGCCGAGCTGAAGATGTCCTGCGTATGACGACGACTCGTGCGAAATACCTTCCATCATGTCGCCATCGCTGGCTATGAAATACGTGTTGTGGTCGATGATGGTGTGACTGTCACGATTGAATGTCGTACCAAGATGCGCTTCACCGATTGCCATTCCAACTGAATTCGAGATTCCCTGGCCGAGCGGGCCCGTAGTCGTCTCGACGCCAGGCGTGTCTCCGAATTCCGGGTGGCCGGGCGTTTTGCTTTCCCACTGACGGAACTGCTTCAGGTCATCGAGCGTCAGATCGTACCCGGTAAGATAGAGTACGCTGTAGAGCAACATTGAAGCGTGACCAGCCGACAGCACGAACCTGTCGCGATTGATCCAATCAGGGTTGGCGGGATTGTAGCGGAGATGTTTCGTGAAGAGCACGTAAGCCAGCGGGGCGAGCGCCATCGGCGTGCCGGGGTGGCCCGAGTCAGCTTTCTGTACGGCGTCCATCGAAAGAACGCGAATCGCGTTGATGGAGAGCTGTTCTATTGATGATGAAGACATGCCGTTTGCGGTTGAATCTGATGGGTTGGACATCTTGGGAAGTTAGAGTGCAGAAGTCGCCATCGCGATGAGCTCAGGCGTTGGGTCCGGGGATTTCCATTGGGGGATGAATGTTCGGCAAGAGCGCTTCGATCTCGAATCGTCTCGTCTCGAGCCATTCGGGAAGCTTGAGCGACTGACCGAGAGAGCTCAGTGGCTCGTCAATTATGAAACCCGGAGGGTCAGTTGCTATCTCGAACAGGACTCCGCCGGGCTCCCGAAAGTAGATCGAACGGAAATAGTCCCGATCCATTTGCGGACTGACGTTATGGCCCTTCGCGACGAGCTCATTGCGCGCCGCAAGCTGTTCCTCATCGTTCGCGGCCCGAAAGGCCACGTGATGCACGGTACCGGCGCCGAGCGCACCTGGCCAAAGTCCGGGTACGCAACGAAGGTCAACGACGGAGCCAAGCCCGCGACCTTTCGCGGCAAATCGATAGATGCTTGCCTGCTCGCGAACCGGTTCGAAGCCGAGCGAGTCAACAAGGAGCTTTCCCGTCAGGTCACAACTTTCCTGCCAGAGAGTCACGGAATAAAGTCCACGAATGGAATGCTCTTTCGGGACCGACGGCGTTGACCATCCATTGCCGGTTTCCGCGACTTGATGCGCAACCAGCTCGCCCAGGAATCCATCTGGATCCTTGAAAGCGATGACGCGCTCTTCGTCGAAACGGGATTTCGGATGCTCGAACTCGACTCCGTACCTGATGAAGCGCTCGATCCAGAAGCCGACAGAGCTCGGCAAAATCGCGAACGAAGTGATGGCAACTTGTCCGTCGCCCTGCCGTCCTCGCCGAGTGCCGGGCCATGGGAAGAAGGTCAGAATCGATCCAGGGTTGCCATCCCCATCGCCGAAATAGAAATGGTAAGTAGTAGGATCGTCGAAGTTGACGGTTCGCTTGACGAACCGCATGCCCAGCACACCCGCGTAGAAGTCGAGATTCTTCTGGGGATCGCTGGCGATTGCCGTAACATGATGAATCCCTCGAGAGGTGAGGCTCAACGCAATTGTTCCTTCGAAACGCAGTGGACCATATTATGCCTCGGTTGTAGCCAGTAATTCACGGGGCAATGCACATGCCGAGAACCGGACACACTCATCTTGAGCAATAAGCCACCAATGCCGGGCCGGTCGCGCTACCGAAGCCTTGCAGACCCTGAGACTCTCGCGAAGTTCGCGCAGAATCTCGGTGAAGGCATCTACATCACGAACGAATCCGGAGAGATTCTCGGCGCCAATCCGGCGTTCCTGAAAATTTTCGGAGTCGAGACGCTGGATGAGCTGAAGAGCTATAGGGTCAGCGATTTCGTGGACTGGGCAACGCGTGAGGAGAACGAGACTTTCGAGGAGACCGTCAATCGTGCGGACAGGCAGCTCATCAACGTCCGCGTGGTGCGGCGGCCGGGCAGCTACACCCGGCGAACGCCGCCAGACTTACAGGTTGAGTCAGCTTAGGCGGGTACGGCAGGTGCCGGTAAGGGCGGATACGGCAGGGGCCGGTAAGGGCGGGTAATACAGTAGAAGAGCTGAACTTGCGGCCGGTGTGCAAGGCCGGAAGCTGGGGGCGTCTTAAGGGTATCTCAACCCGAGACACAAATGCGCTCCTCAATTGCAATCCTCTCGATCGCCCTCGCCCCGCTGACCCTTTCCAGTCAGGGGCTCATCATCTCTCGTCCATGCAGACCCGTAAACTGCCTGGTCGCCAAACCGTGTCGACCATGTGTTCCATCCGGGCCGTCGGTTTTCCGCCAGTCGAGCGATGTTCGAGCTGAGCTCAGTGATCGCGTGCTCCGGTACGAGGTCACAGAGACCTTCGAAAACCGCGGCAGTGGCATTGGCGAGGCGGACTACGTTTTTCCACTTCCAAAGGGAGCGGCATTTCAGGACCTGAAGCTCTCGATTAACGGAGAGATGGTATCAGGAGAAACGATGTCGGCGGATCGTGCACGGGCGATCTACGAACAGATCGTACGTCAGCAGCGTGATCCAGCGCTCGTGGAGTGGATGGGATACGGAATGCTGCGCGCGCGAATCTTTCCAATCGCGCCTGGTGAAGTGAAGAAAGTAGTTGTGCGCTTTCAGATGGTGGCGGAGCGTGAAGGCGATGCTCTTCGCATTGACTATGCGAAAGGGAGGCAGGCACCCAACGGTGTGGCAATTCTCGCCGACACTCGATCGATGGACCTGCCGCGCGGCTCCTTCACTCTCACGTATCCAACAGATGCGCAATACGGCAACCCTTACTCGCCGACTCACGCACTGACGACCAGCCGGCGTGGTGATCGCAGGGTTGTGAGTGTCACCGGAAGCTCGAGTGAGATAACGCTGCTGGTTCCGGTAAGGCGAAGCAGCGAGCCTTCGATTTCGATTCTTCCATATGCACCACGTGGTGAAGATGGATTCGCGCTGATAACACTCTCGCCGCCGGCGGTTGCACCAGTTGTGACGCCGCGGGATGTGACGCTGGTACTCGATGTTTCCGGATCGATGTCAGGCGTGAAAATCCAGCAGGCGCGCGCAGCAGGAAAACAGCTTCTCGCGACGCTGACGCCGAACGACCGGTTCAAGCTGATCGATTTCTCGACCGATGTTCGGACGTTCAGGGACGAGTATGTACGAGCGACGCGCGAGAATATCGACGCGGGCTCGCGATATCTCGAATCTCTTGACGCATCGGGATCGACGAATATCTCTGGCGCACTCGATGCTGCTCTGAAGGGCGACGCTTCATCCGGACGGCTTGGACTCGTACTGTTTGTTACCGACGGCGAACCTACCATCGGCGAGCGCGATCCAGATGCCATCGCCTCGCGAGTATCACGCCTTCGCGGAGACCGCAGAATCTTTTCATTTGGCGTTGGAGCAGATCTGAACGCCGCACTCGTGGAGAGGCTCGCAGTCGAGGGAAGGGGAACTGCTCAGTTCGTGCGCCCTGACGAATCCGTGGAGCGCGCCGTTTCAGTGGTAGCGAGCCGGTTGACGAACCCGGTCATCACGGACGTCCGTGTTTACGCGGATGGTGTACGACTCATCAAGCGTCTTCCATCCGAGGCCGCCGACATCTTTGCCGGACAGGACTACGTTCTCCTTACGAGGTATTCAGGAAGCGGGTCAACCCGCTTTCGGTTTGAAGGGCAGACAGCGAGAGGTCCGGTGACCTGGACGACACGTGTTGATCTGCCGTCGTCGTCGCGAGAAAATTCATTTGTCGCGCGCTTGTGGGCGACGCAGAGAGTAGGATATCTCAGTGCGGAGAAGCGCAAGAATGGCGCATCACATGAAGTCGACGACGAAATTCGCGAACTTGGAGAGCGCTATGCAATTCCGACGGAGTTCACTTCGTATCTCGTTGTAGAGCCCAACATGCAACAGGCCCAATTGAACGGAACTGTCGCAGGCGGAGCAACAGGAATGGCACGCCGCGATAGGAAATCGAGTGCAGACATGAACGCTCCGGCGTCAATTGCGCCCGCGGCAAAGGCGTTTGAATCAGCGCGCGCCGCATCTGCCCAGCGTGCAACAACGAACCTGGCGGCAGCGGATGCCGTCGATGCAGGCAGCCTAAGCAAGGATGCCCGTCGCATCGGGTCGCGCCTGTTCACCCTGAGTGGTGATACGTGGAGAGACGCAGCCACGTCCGACACTGCGCGCGCAATAACGATCAAGCCATACTCGGAAGCGTACTTCAAGTTGATCGACGCTATTCCCGAGCTGCGCGAAGTGTTCTCTCTTGGCAACAAAGTGATCGTCGCCGGACGAGCGTTGACGATCAAGCTGGCCGAGAGCGGATCGGCAACGATCAGTGACGATCAGTTGAAGGACATCCAGAGGAGTTGGTAACAGTTTGAGCGACGTCGAGCGGCTGTTTCGCACCTACAACGAACAACTCGTGAGATACCTCACGCGGCGGCTCGGCGATCGCGACTGGGCGGAAGAAGTGGCACAGGAGACGTTCATTCGCGCGCTCAGACAGGACACGATAGTGAACGAAAGAGCATGGTTATTCGCAGTCGCGACAAACCTGGTGCGCGACGAAGCACGCAAGGACGCGAGACGGCGCCGGCATCTTTCGCTGCTCGCCGAGGAAGAGAAGGGGAAGGTCGTCGAGTCGGAGCAGACGACGCTCGAGCGTGCACAGGAAGCGGCTCTTGCAAGGAAGGCGATCGACACGTTGGCCGAGCGCGATCGTCTTGCGCTGTTGATGCGCGAGGAAGGCCTGGACTA